>JAUYBJ010000088.1 GCA_030693155.1 Methylococcales bacterium | reverse complement strand
GGGGGCAGTTATTTAGTGGATGAACAAGTGTTCACCCACTAAAATCAGTATTAGGCGTTTTTTGTTACATAATCAATAGCTTGCTGAACTGTAGTGATCTTTTCAGCGTCTTCGTCTGGAATTTCACATTCAAATTCTTCTTCAAGAGCCATAACGAGTTCAACTGTATCCAGAGAATCTGCACCAAGGTCATCTACGAATGAAGCATCATTTGCGATTTCTTCTTTAACGCCCAATTGCTCTGCAACAATCTTTTTTACTCGTTCTTCAATGTTACTCATAATTATTATCCTCAACCTGTAAGTTCATAAACCTGACTTACAATAGTATTGTTATTGGTTTTTACTAGAAATCCCGTTTCTGGAAACTCCAGACGGCGGGGGGAATTATACTTGATATTTTTACAATATCACAACATTAAGCCATAAACATGCCGCCATTGACATGAATGGTTTCGCCCGTAATATAAGCCGCGCCTTCGGATGCTAAGAAGGAAACGGTGTGGGCAATTTCTTTTGCTTCGCCTAAACGAGCAAGTGGAATACCTGCTAATAAGGTATTTTTAATATCATCATTTAATTCGCGAGTCATGTCGGTATCAATAAAACCGGGAGCGACTGTATTGATGGTGATATTACGCGAACCGACTTCTTTTGCCATTGATTTACTAAAGCCGACCATGCCTGCTTTTGCGGCTGCATAGTTGGCCTGTCCTGCATTGCCTGTACTACCGACGACGGAGGAAATGTTAATAATACGTCCTGTTTTGGCTTTCATCATGCCGCGTAATACCGCTTTGCTCATGCGAAATACAGAGGTTAAGTTGGTATTGATGATGTCATCCCATTCTTCATCTTTCATGCGCATCAGTAAATTATCGCGGGTAATACCTGCATTATTTACCAGCACTGCGGGTGTGCCGATGTCATCATTGACGGTTTTGATAAATGCCGCAATGGATTCGCTATCTGCGACATTCAGGGTCATGCCTTTACCGTTGTCAGCCAGAAAGCCACTGATGGCTTCTGCGCCGCTGTCAGAGGTAGCTGTTCCGACTACAAAAAAACCATCTGCGGCTAAGCGTTCGGCGATGGCTCTACCGATACCGCGACTTGCACCTGTTACTAAAGCGATTTGCTTAGTCATGAATGTTCTCCAATGCCTCATTCAAGGTTTCTGGGTTATAAATACTGTAATGCGCGGCATCTTTAGCTATGCGTTTGTTGAGTCCGATTAAGACTTTGCCCGGCCCGCATTCTACAAAGCGCGTCACGCCTTGGTCGTGCATAAACTTAACGCTGTCTACCCAGTTTACAGGTCTGTACAGTTGTTCTTTCAAGGCGTTGCGGATGACTTCAGGCGCACTGTGCGACGCGACATCAACATTGTGTATCAGGGTCATTTTCGGGGTATTGATAACCGTATTTTGCAAGTATTCGTCTAATTTTTCAGCAGCAGGGTGCATTAATGCACAATGTGAAGGGACGCTGACAGTTAGTAATACCGCACGTTTTGCCCCCATTGTTTTTGCGATAACCATTGCGCGTTCAACCGCCTCTGCGTTACCCGCAATCACTACTTGACCAGGTGCATTAAAATTGACTGCCGAGACGATTTCATTATCAGCGGCTTCATTACACGCTTTAACCACTTCATGGTCTTCCAGACCTAAAATAGCCGCCATTGCGCCGATACCCGCTGGTACGGCTTCCTGCATTAATTGTCCACGGGTGGCAACTAATTTAATCGCATCTTCAAAATGAATCGCACTGGCGCACACTAAGGCGGTGTATTCACCGAGACTATGACCCGCGACCCAATCAGGACGAACTGTGCTGTGTTTACACCAGACATTCCAAACCGCAAAACCTGCCGCTAACATCACAGGCTGGGTATTCTGGGTTTGATTCAGTTCTTGTTCTGAACCGTTGACTATTGCCCATAAGTCTTTGCTTAAGGCATCGGAGGCACGCTCAAAAATATGTTTAACTTCAGGATAACTTGCCGCTAAGTCCTGCAACATACCCACAGACTGTGAACCCTGTCCTGGAAAAACAAAAGCTAAATTATAGGCTTGTTCATTCATCGTTATATTCTCGTGATAGGCAGACGTTAGTATTTGATTAATGCAGAACCCCAAGTGAACCCTGCACCAAAGGCTTCCAATAATACCACTTGTCCACGCTGAATTCGTCCGTCACGCACGCCTTCATTAAACGCCAGTAGCACAGAAGCCGAGGAGGTATTGCCTTGGTTTTCCAAGGTCATAATGACCTGATCCATTGATAATTTTAATTTTTTTGCCGTTGCCGCAATAATACGGCTGTTGGCCTGATGCGGCACTAACCAGTCAATATGTTCTTGACCTAAATCATTGGCTTCCAGTGTTTCATCAACAATCCTGCCCAGCGTGTTCACCGCGACTTTAAAGACTTCATTGCCGCGCATACTGATATAACCTGCTTTTTGTTCAGTTGATGTCGGGCAATACAGTAATTCTTCATATTCACCGTCGGAATGAATATGGGTAGACATGATGCCTTTCTGTTCTGAGGCAGTCAACAACACTGCACCTGCACCGTCACCAAATAAAATACAGGTGGTTCTGTCTGTCCAATCGACAATACGCGAACACACTTCCGAACCAACGACCAGCACGGTTTTAGCTGCCCCTGATTTAATGTATTGATCGGCAATGCTTAAGCCGAAAATAGAACCTGAACACGCCGCCTGTATATCAAAGGCGACGGCGTGTTTAACGCCTAAGCGTTTCTGTAATAAACAACCTGTACTAGGGTAAACTCGATCAGGTGTGCCTGTGGCAACAATGATTAAATCAATGGTTTCAGGATCAATCTGTGCCGCGTCAATGGCTTGTCTTGCGGCAATTTCTGCCATGCTGGAAGAGGTTTCATCCTCCGCTGCGATGCGCCGACTTTTGATGCCTGTGCGCTCATAAATCCAGCTGTCAGAGGTGTCAACCGTTAAAGATAATTCTTCGTTAGTGAGGATTTTTTCGGGCAAATAACCGCCAGTGCCGATTACTTTTGAATAATAAGTCATGCGTTGTTTCTCAGTGCTAAGGTTTTTTCAACTTGTTCGCTTATTTTACGAATCACATCTTGCTTGACTTCAACCTCAGCCAGTTGAATCGCCGTTTTAAATGCCAACACATCCGCACCGCCATGACTTTTAATGACCAGGCCGCGTAAGCCCAAGAAACTCGCGCCATTATAAAGACGTGGATCAATGCGCTTTTTAAAGGATTTAAGTACAGGATAAGCCAGTAATCCCGCCAGTTTAGTCAGATAGTTTTTGCTAAAGGCCTCTTTTAATGCAAAGCCGATCATTTTTGCCGCGCCTTCAATGGATTTAAGCGCGACATTACCGACAAAACCATCGGCAACAATTAAATCTACTTGCACTGAGCCTGCATTTAACGAATCGCCTTCCACATAACCGATATAATTTAAGGTAGACAATCCTAGTAATTTTGCCGCTGATTTAACTTGCTCATTACCTTTCATGTCTTCTTCGCCGATATTCAATAAACCCACTCGTGGGTTATCAATCCCTTCGACGGCTTTTACCAGCTCATTACCCATCACGGCAAACTGAAATAAATGCTCGGCAGTGCAATCGACATTCGCGCCTAAATCCAATACATGAGTGTGACCATGAATAGACGGCAGGGTAGAAATAATCGCAGGGCGATCAATCCCAGGAATCATTTTTAACACAAAGCGGGCGGTTGCCATTAACGCCCCTGTATTACCCGCACTCACACAGGCATCAGCAACACCATCACGCACCAAATTAATAGCCACGCGCATGGAAGAATCTTTTTTATTTTTCAGCACTTTTGCGGGCGATTCGTGCATTTCCACACACTGAGAGGCGTGCTGAATAGATAATCTGCCTGAATAAGCGACTAATTCTTGCGCTAATAACGGCTTAAGTACCGCTTCGTCACCGACTAAAATTAGCGTTAAGTCTGGATTGTTCTTTAAACAATCCAACGATGCAGGAATAGTCACTTTAGGACCATGATCCCCGCCCATTGCATCAATCGAAATGGTTAAACTCACGTTGACGAATGACTCCACCGTTATTATAAAAAAGCCGAATCAGAACTGATTCGGCATAGCATTAGCGTAATGCGTGAAGAAGATGATTAATCTTCGTCAACCGCCGCGCCTACGATTTGACGACCTTTGAAGTAACCATCTGGAGTCATATGATGACGCAAATGAGTTTCGCCTGTAATCGGGTCTTGAGACAATGCTTTGGTTGTTAAAGCATCATGTGAACGACGTTGACCGCGTCTTGAACGGGTCACTTTACTTTTCTGTACGGCCATTATAAATCTCCAGTTTTTTTTAGGGTGGCTAAGATGGAAAAAGGGTTTTCACGCACCGACGTTGAGTCCTGCGCGGGAGTATCGGTTTTGTTAGTGTCCGAAGGTGGGACAAAACAACTATGTTGATGTTTGGGATAGTCAGGTAAATTCAATAACAACTCGTCTTCAATGAGATCTTTAAGCAACATGGTCTCTTCGACAACCAGTAGCGGCTCATAATCTTCAGCCAAACGATTTGCCTGCTCTACAGATTTGACAATACCTAACTTGACGACATTATCCACAGGCCATTCAATCGCCTGTAAACAGCTCTGGCATTTCAGTTGCATAACTGTTTGAATGTGACCCTCAATTTTAGGCAAGTGTCCTTCCCGACCAAAAAAAAGCTCAACCGTCACCACGCCTGAATCATCAAACAGCAAATCTGCTATTCGCGGCAAGCTACTAACGGCTATTTGTCCCTTTAATTCGCCGCGTTTATCAGCCAAGTGCAAGGGTTCTATAATTTCGGGTAATCTATTCAACATAACTTTTCAATCATATCTGGAAACGCTAAATGCGTCAAATGCTAAATAATAAATTGATAATA
>JAUYBJ010000243.1 GCA_030693155.1 Methylococcales bacterium | reverse complement strand
ATCACCTGTTCAGGTGATGTTAGCCGGAAAACAAGCCCTCTTGCCAAGGTAAAACTTAAATTGTGAGCGTTCTCGTGCCGATTGACTACCATTAGCAAGCGTTTAAATTATTTAGGTGGTATTTCGAGATGCCCATATATCATCCAGCTTAACTGCTTGCTTTTTTACCGATAACGGTTCATGCAAACGCTACAAAAGCTCAAGCGAATGCAGATAAAGTGCAGGCTGCTTTAGGCAAAGCTTAATTTAGAGTTTTGAATCCAAGTATTGATAGTCCATAAATAGGCGCAATAGCCGTCAGTGTATTGCGTGCCGAACCAATAGATGGTTAATCAAAGATCGCCTTATCCAGATGTTTACTTTCAGATAACCCTTTTAACCTGCCTTTATCTTTAATACCTGCAAAGTGCGTTCTGGTTAAGTTCGCGCCTGCAAAATTGGTTTCTTCCAGCGTTGTGCCTATTAAATCGGCATCCGTTAAATCGGCATTATTAAAATCCGCACCCGACAAATTGATTTTTGACATCACCGCCAAATCCAGCACCAAGCCCGATAAGTTGCTGTTGCTGAAATTAGCGCGGCGCATATCCGAACCCCATAAATTCGCATTTCTAAAATCCAGACCTGATAAATCCAGTTCGGTTAAATCTTTACGCTTTAAATCGGCAACGTGAGTTTTATCAGCGGTAGCCAGTCGTTGCTCCACTTCGGCGCGGGTTAAATCAGCAGCTGACACCGATAACGCAGTGCAAGTTGTCAATAAAGCAAGCCAATAGGCGGATGTTTTCATGTAAATGACTCCAGAAAATGGGTTAAATATTGCCCACGAAAAACGAAAATTACGTTTATATATTTAATTTTCGTGCTTTTCGTGCTTTTCGTGTCTTTCGTGGACATTTTAATCTTTGTTATAGATTTTAAGTACCAGCTTATAAAACCATGCAGGGCGAAACAATATTATCCAGATGAGTAATAGTCCTACAATCGGAATTGGCAATATATCAATAACCATCAATAATATAAGAAAAACCAAGCACACCCAGCGCATGACTAACGCCTGCCTAAGCGTTGTTCCGTTTCCAACACTAATTGAGTCGTTTTTAGTACCGTGTCAGGCGTAACACTCATGGAATCAATGCCGATTTCCACCAAAAATTCTGCCATTTCAGGGTAATCCGATGGAGCTTGACCGCATAAGCCGCAATGTCTGCCGTTACGTTTCGCGCCAGTGACCGCCATGCGTATCATCTCTTTTACGCCGTCATCACGTTCATCAAAATCTTCCGCAAGTATCGCTGAATCTCTATCCACGCCCAGCGTTAATTGGGTTAAATCATTTGAGCCGATAGAAAAACCATCAAAGTGTTCTGAAAAGGCATCAATGGAAATCACATTATTAGGAATTTCACACATCACATAAATCTGTAAGCCGTTATCGCCGCGTTTCAAACCCAGTTCCGCCATATACGCCAATACTTTTTTGGCTTCCTGCACCCGACGACAAAATGGAATCATCAAAATAACATTGGTCAAACCCATAGCATCACGCACCCGCTTCATCGCCGCGCATTCCAGCGCGAAACCTTCACGATACGCAGGATGGGTATAACGCGACGCGCCACGAAAGCCTATCATCGGATTTTCTTCGTTAAATTCAAACCATTTTCCACCTAATAAGGTAGCGTATTCATTGGTTTTAAAATCCGACATTCGCACCACCACGGGTTTAGGATAAAACGCCGCGCCAATGGTGCCAACGCCTTCCGCCAGCTTGCTAATAAAGAATTCTTCGGTGCTGGCGTAGTTGCGCGTCAAGGCGTTAAGTTGCTCACGTTCGCTCTCGTCTTCAACGCGCTCAGGATGAATTAATGCCATCGGATGCGCTTTGATGTATTCGGTAATAATGAATTCCATCCGCGCCAAACCCACGCCGTCATTGGGTAGAAAGCTGGTTTTAAAGGCGATTTCAGGATTGCCGATATTGAGCATAATATGGGTTTTGGGATGTTGTAGCCCTGATAAATCAATCCGACTGACCTCAAAATCCAGTTGTCCCGCATACACTTTGCCAACATCGCCCTCTGCACAGGACACGGTGACAGGTACGTTATTTTCAATGGTGGTGGTTGCATTATCACACCCGACCACGGCGGGAACGCCTAATTCACGCGAGATAATCGCCGCGTGACAAGTGCGCCCACCGCGATTAGTGACAATTGCCGAAGCGATTTTCATGATGGGTTCCCAGTCGGGCGTGGTCATATCGGCAACCAATATTTCCCCCGCTTTAAACTCGCCCAATTGTTCGGCGTTATGAATAACATGAGCATTACCGACGGCAATTTTACTGCCCACTGAATGCCCCGTAATAAGTGGCTGGGCGGTTTGTTGCAGCGTGTACTGCTCCAATACCATGCCGCTCAGTTGTGACACCACGGTTTCAGGGCGGGCTTGCACAATGTACAACACACCATCCAGTCCATCTTTTGCCCATTCCATATCCATCGGCTTGGCTTGCCCTGCTTTGTTGCTGTAGTGTTTTTCGATTTTAATCGCGTAATCAGCCAAGGTCAGCACATCTGCATCGGTTAAACAAAAGCGGTTGCGCTCTTCTTCAGACGTGACAATGTTGCGCGTGGATTCACGGGTGCTACCGTCGCTATACACCATTTTGATTTTTTTCGCGCCTAACGTGCGGCGTAATACCGCACGGTGTCCTTGTTCAAACGTGGGTTTGTGCACATAAAATTCATCGGGATCAACCGCGCCTTGCACCACGTTTTCACCCAAGCCGAATGCGCCTGTGATAAACACCACATCAGAAAATCCTGATTCCGTGTCCAGCGAAAACATCACTCCGCTGGAGTCTAAATCGGAACGTACCATTTTCATGATACCGATGGATAACGCCAGTTTGAAATGGTCAAAGCCTTGATCGACGCGGTAATGAATAGCGCGGTCGGTAAATAAACTGGCAAAACAGCGTTTACAGGCTTCCAGTAAGGCCACTTCACCGCGAATATTTAAATAAGTATCTTGTTGTCCCGCAAAGCTGGCAGTGGGCAAGTCTTCGGCGGTTGCCGAACTACGCACCGCGACGCTTAACGCTTCGCCGTATTGCTCTTCCAGTTGCTGGTAAGCGGTGATAATTTGTTGCGTCAGATCTTCGGGTAGGGGCGCGGCATAAATAATATCGCGGGCTTTTCTGGCGCGTTTGGCTAAATCAGCGACATCTTCGGGGTTTAATTCATCTAATGCGTCATGCAGCCCAGCCCAGCCATTGGAGGCTTCCAAGACATAACGATAGGCTTCTGCGGTAACGGCAAAACCATTGGGAATTTGAATACCTTGCGGCGTGAGTTCTTGATATATTTCCCCTAAAGAGGCATTTTTGCCGCCGACTAACGGCACATCATCAATGCCTAACTCATTAAACCAACGAATATAATTTGTTTGTTCAGGCATGATGTTTTCCTTGGGGTTAATTTAATTGTCTATAGATTGGGTATTTTTATATTTAAAGCAGTGGATAATAAAAGTAAACAATTTTGCAATGAGCATGAATAACGCAACGACGATAGATAATAATATGCCATCGCTCAGGGTGATTAAATAAGTCGATAGAAAAGGTATGTTATTCAAGCCGATATTTTCAATAAAAGCGGTTGATAAAATACCCGTTCCCATTTCTATGGCAGGATAGAATTGGGTTAATGCTTTTACCAAAACGGTATTAAACAGCGATTTGCTAAATTTAATTGCCTGTCTGTTAATCAGATAATAATCAAGCGCGGTATAAATCCCGACAAAGGTAAATACGCCACATATAATAGAGTTGTTGTTCCATTATAAAACAATCAGTTAGCGAGATAGAAGTTCCAAAGCCCCGCGCAGACTCCGAGAATATCATCGTATAAATCAATAAGATGGTTTCTTAGTCTGTCAGAAAGAATGCGGTAACGCTTCAT
>JAUYBJ010000242.1 GCA_030693155.1 Methylococcales bacterium | reverse complement strand
ATCCGCACCTTGCCGTGGGTGTGGTTCGCGTTCGCACTGTTTCTGATTGTCTACGCGGGTGGATTTATCGAAGCCCAGCATTTTAGCGAGTATTTTTATACCACCGCATTCGCCATCTGCTTAACGCTCAGCTACCTGATTGTGTTTACCGAATATAACGAACCCATGCGATTTAAACGCCTGATCACCTTCATCACACAGGAAAACTGGCATCGCGCCGCCGAAGAACTGCCGTGTTGGTGCGTCACCTTTGTCCTAGCGGCGGTCGTGGCATTACCGCTATCGTTTACACATCCCGCCGATATTGAAGAACTACACGTTTACCCCATCACCATTTTATTGTTCCTGCTACGCGACATCGGCATCTTCCTGTTTTTCAGCTTCGGCAAAAACCCACAACGCGCATTCAGCCTGACTTTGCTGTCATTCGTATTGCTCTACGGCGTATTACCCGGCATATTCGCGGCGGCGGATTTAAAAGCGGTATCGGCGTTATTTTTCCCGCTAGTCGCCGACAGCATGATCATTTCCATTATTTGCATGGGCGTACAAAGTGCGCTGGTGTGGTATGTTCTGTATCAACGCTGGCAGGAAAGCGTTTGATGTGTTGGAGTCTAAAATAGGTTTTGGGCTTTAATCCATGTAGGGTGGGCAATGTCCACCCTACGCTTGTTATTAAAATACCGTTTCTACTCACCAAAATTTGTTGGTTCAAACGTGGGTACATCAACACCGCCCCACGATTCTGAATATAATCCTGCTTTAACATCACGGTGAAATGTCGAATATTGCCAATCGGCAACACGGCTAACGTACCCGTGTTTAACGGGATTCCAATATACATAATCAATATGGCAGTTAAAATCGTCTTGGTCACGAATGGAATGCTCCCAAAATCGCCGCTGCCATATTGTACTTTCGAGGTGTTTGATTTTGGATTTATTCATCCATTCCTCGCGCTTAAACAATTCATTTGTCCGCTTGGAAAACCTTGCTTTAATCAATCCCCCACCGCTTTGAATAATCGCTGTCACCTTCGGGCAATGTCCAAACACAATGTGTATGGTCGGGCAACAACACCCACGCATCAATGACAAACGGATATTCCCGCCGCACTTCTTGAACAATCTCGCGCAATATCCACCTAATGTCGGTATTGATTAATAACCGTTGCCGACGATATGTGACCACGGTAAAAAAATAACTACCGCCTAAAGTTCGGACACGACGATATTGAGACATGATTTATCACTCAATCTATTGTAAAAAACAATTTGTGTTGTGTAGCTGCACAAGTTGGGTTGGCATCAACCAACCCAACCTTTACAAAACAAGGCACTATTTATTCACAGGTGTTTAATTCAAGTAAGGCGGTATTAAAATCGGCTTCGTCGTCTGGATTCTTTTTAATTGATTTTTTTAATACTGTTAATTTTTCGTCAGTCGGTTTGAGGATGTTATTCAGCTCATCCAATTTGCCACCTAATTCTTTTAATAGTAATTGATCGTTATTTTGATGCGCGGTTAATAATTTTACTTTGAGTTTATTTCTTTGGCATTGCTCGGGATAGGTTTTTTTCAGCAGCGTAATCGCTTCTTCAATACATTGGCTATCGGCAAAAACGGGGTTTGCAAAAACCGCCGCGAAGATAAATGCACAAGTGATTTTATATTTAATAGTTTGGTTATGGCGTTGTAAATTATTTTTATATGGTTGTTTCATTGTTATGCCCCCAGTTTTACCCTTGTGTAGTGTGTAAAATGCAATATTAATCCTATTGCAAACGATGAATTATAATTATAGTTGTTACCGCTTTTTCTCTCGTTACCACGCGCTGCGGTATCGCATGGTAAGTTTATAACAATAAATTTCTATGTATAAGAACCTTGGCAAACCTGCGAGGTTTTTAAAACCTCGCAGGTTTATATACGGACTTTTTCATAATCCCTTATTTTATAAATACTGTTTTATCGTAGCTATTAATGACAGCGGCGATGTAAAGGGCGCGTAGCGTTTAATCGGGATGCCGTTTTTATCAATTAAAAATTTGGTAAAGTTCCATTTTATACAGCGTGATCCTGCTATGCCAGACTGCTGTTGTTTTAAATATTGATATACTGATGCGGTATTTTTACCATTCACGTCTATTTTTGCAAATACGGGAAAGGTAACATGAAATTGCGTTTGGCAAAATTCGGCAATTTCAGTGTTGCTGTTGGGTTCTTGCTTGCCGAATTGATTGCAGGGAAAAGCTAAGATACTAAATTGGTCTGGATTGAATTGTTCATAAAGCTGTTGTAATTCTTTATATTGCGGGGTAAAGCCACAATAGCTGGCAGTATTCACTATCAATAATACTTTGCCGCGATAAGCATTTAAGGCTTGCTGTTGTTGGTCTATGGTTAAGACGGAAAAATCATATAGCGTGGTCATATTGATTCCTTAAAAATGGCTTTATCTGTTTGATGCTGTAAATGGTGGGCAGAACCTACAATAAAATCCCTGCTTCCAACCGAATGGTGCGCCCGCATCGTGCCGCTAGTGCATGGTCGTGGGTGACTAGAATCAAGGTGGTTTTATGTTCCGAATTCAATTCAAATAATAAATCAATAATATGCGCTCCTGTTTTACTGTCCAGATTGCCTGTCGGTTCATCGGCGAATAAAATCGCGGGGTTGGTGACAAATGCCCTCGCTAGGGCAACGCGCTGTTGTTCGCCGCCTGATAATTGTTTGGGTGTGTGGGTCAAGCGATGCGCTAAGCCAACACGTTCCAGCAATGCCAGTGCCACTGGTTTGGCATTTTTATCGCCGCTTAATTCCAGCGGTAACATGACGTTTTCCAACGCGGTCAAGCTGGGCATGAGTTGAAATGATTGAAATACAAAGCCAATCAAGGCGTGGCGCATGGCGGCTCTACCGTCTTCGTTCATCTTGGTCAGGTTTTTTCCGTCAACAAAAACCGCTCCTGAACTGGGCGTATCCAGCCCTGCTAATAAACCGATTAAGGTTGATTTTCCTGAACCCGATTCACCGACTACCGCAATCGTTTCCCCCGATTTGATTATCAAATCCAAGGATGACAGAATATGCAGCATCCCATCCGCCGTCGGCACTGACTTTCCCAGGCTTTCTGCTACTATAATGTTGTTTAATGAGTGATCTTGAGATTGCATAATGGCTAAATTTTTGTGTGTAGTAATAATGGCGTTAATGTCGCAGACTTTAATGGCTAAGTCGATAGTGGTGTTGGGCGATAGTATCAGTGCGGCGTATGGCATAGACGTGGCACAAGGCTGGGTGGCGTTAGTGCAGAAAAAACTGAACGACACTCACCACGATTTTACCCTCTATAACGACAGCATCAGCGGCGATACCAGCGCGGGCGGTTTGGCGCGTATCGACCAAGCGTTAAGTCTGCGCAAACCCAGTATATTAATTTTAGAACTCGGTGCGAATGACGGCTTGCGCGGTTTGCCGCCTGCACAAATGAAAAGCAACTTAGCCGAAATTATACGCCGCGCCCAACACGCCCATGCGAAAGTTTTATTATTGGGCATAAAAATTCCGCCCAATTACGGCAAGCGTTATATAGAGATGTTTTATAACGTCTATCCCCAATTAGCCCAAGAAATGCACCTCCCTGTGATACCTTTTTTATTAGAAGATATTGCCTTGACGACTGGTCTGATGCAGCCCGACGGACTGCACCCTAACGCCCAAGCACAACCTATTATTGCCGAAAAAATCTGGCAGCAATTGTTGCCATTACTTAACTAACCGAGAGAAACATGAGCTTATTAACGCTGGAAAAAGCCAATCAAATTATAGACAATGCTATTAATAAAGCCCGCGAATTGAATTTATCGCCGCTTACAGTGGTCGTATTGGATGAAGCGGGGCATTTAAAAGCCTTACAACGCGAAGACGGCGCGAGCATGATTCGTCAACAAATCGCGACCGCAAAAGCATGGGGCGCGGTTAATATGGGAGTTTCTTCACGCAGTCTGGCAGGTGTTGCCGTGCAACGTCCTGATTTTATGAATGCGCTGGTCAATATTGCCGATGGCAAACTGATGCCCGCACCAGGTGGCGTATTGATTCGTGATACCGATAATCGTCTTATCGGTGCCGTCGGTATCAGCGGCGACAGTTCCGACCAAGACGAGCGTTGTGCGATTGCGGGCATCGAAGGCGTGGGTCTGTTTGCCAGTATTTAAAGTCATTGCCGTTCGTCCTGAGCTATAAGCCTGTCATGAGCTTGTCGAATGAGGCGAACGGTCAATCTGTTCATCCTGTCACTACAACTTGGTTATCCCACTATGTCAGAATCCACCGAAAATATCGACAAAACCAGTTACCAACGTGACCAACCCGCTGGTTTTTTAGAAAAAATCGGCGTTCAATATTACCAATACCTGTCTCAAAAAGCGGGTGTGGGTGCGATAAAAAACATCCCCATTGATGATTTACCGCCTGATGAAATTATGGCATCTCTGGCAAACAGCTTAACCAATTTTGCCGCTATCATCGCGTTTAGTATTGGCGCGTTGACTACGGTAGTCAGCGTCTGGTTTGAATGGGAATACGAAGGACGGATCAGCGATGCCTTGTATTACAGTGGCTATACCTTAATAATCCTCGCTATGTTAGCCGTAGAAATGACCGTGTTATTCTGGTTGGGACTGCGCACCGTACACGGACTTGCCTGCATCACAGGGCATCATGGGTCGAATGATGACAGTTTAGCCGACACGGATACCGTACCAAATATGCTCGCCCGCGCCGCCTTGGAAGTACCCGATCCGGTCATTCATTACCTCGGCATAGACCCGCTTAAACACGTTCCCAAAACTCAACTGCTGTTTGTCGGCGTGTTATACAAAGCTAAAATATTATTAAGCAGCCTGTTGATAAAATTCATATTGGTGCGCGTATTCGGTAAAGGCAGTTCACGCTTAGGCTTTCAATGGGTCGCTATTCCCGTCACAGGCATCTGGGATGCGGTGGTCATGTACAAAGTCGCCAGAGAAGCCAGATTGCGGCTATTCGGTAGCCGTCTGGCGCATCATATCGCTGATGATATTATGCAGCCCGACACACTGGATAAGCTATCGCCTAAAGCCAGAGAAGGCGCAATCCGTGCCGTCGCTACCATGATGGTGTTATCACAAAACCACCACCCCAATATGCTGGTATTATTGGTGAAAATGTGTGAATCTTTTGCGATAGAAGACAGTCGTGAATACGACAACTGGGAGGATTTTCTTGCCTTGCTTAACGAAGTCACTGAAGACGAACGCTATTTTATTTTAGATTTGCTGTGTGTGTCCGCTGCGTTTGATGGGCATTTATCAGCTCTGGAGCGTGAACACCTGCCCGAAGCCTTCGGGGAACATACCGATGTTTATATGCGCCGCATTGAAGAACTGATAGCAGCGTTATTAAACGGGCGGTTACACAAAGCGAAAGACTTATGTAAACTGGATTTTGAAGCGGGTTAAGCAGAAAATATCGTACAACCTACCCTGCATGATTTATCCCAAGCCCCCCTTTTATCAATGCTGGTTTTTATATCCATAATTCTTGACTGTAACACTAGGAATAGTCATAATTTTATTTTTATTTCAAATAGATAGAGAGTATATATGTCCAATCCGATTATTTTTACGGACAGCGCGGCAAACAAAGTCAGCGAACTCATCGCAGAAGAAGGCAACGATAACCTGAAATTGCGTGTGTATGTGTCAGGCGGCGGCTGTTCTGGTTTTCAATACGGTTTCACCTTTGATGAAGAAGTCAACGAAGATGACACCAGTGTCGCTAACGGCGGCGTAACCGTGTTAATTGACTCCATGAGCATCCAGTATTTAACGGGTGCTGAAATTGACTATAAAGAAGATTTATCAGGTGCGCAATTTGTGATTCGCAACCCGAATGCAACCACTACTTGTGGTTGTGGGTCGTCATTTTCGGCTTGATTTGTAGGTCGGAATAAGCCTGTTCAAGCTAAGGCGCAGAACAGGCATTTCCGACAACGCATGGAAATGTCGGAAACGCCTTATGTCGCTTTTGCTCCATAAGGCTTATTCCGACCTACCAAGCCATTATGTATCAAGCCTATCATCCTGTATTACCCTGCAATTGTGCCGCTCGGCTTCCCGATACCAGAACTTCGCTTTTTCAAGGTCACTTCCAACATAAAATGTCGCGAGTTCATTAGCTGCGCAATAACATTTTGCAAGGCGTGTAAGAAGAGCAAACCCTTCTTGTGTTTTTCCCGCTTGCTCTAGCTCGGAAATATTAAAAAATTCTTCATTATTCATTTTTGACCCTAAATTAGTATTAACTTATCTGACTTGATTTGATATATTTGTAAACTAAGGTAGGCTATATCGACTTAATAGGGTTGTTGTTCCATTATAAAACAATCAGTTAGCGAGATAGAAGTTCCAAAGCCCCGCGCAGACTCCGAGAATATCATCATATAAATCAATAAGATGGTTTCTTAGTCTGTCAGAAAGAATGCGGTAACGCTTCAT
>JAUYBJ010000237.1 GCA_030693155.1 Methylococcales bacterium | reverse complement strand
CATTAAACGACTGCCAGTCCTTCAGAGGACTGGCAGTCGTTGTTCTGAACACTTTTACGCAACGACTTATCATTGTTTGTTACTCTTTTTCGTGCTTTTCGTGTCTTTCGTGGACAATTGTTTCTTGTGCGTAACATCAGTTATTTAGATGAACTTATGCAATGGCTCACTTGAGCCATTCAATGCAATAGAATGTGCCGAAGATAGAAAGCAGAACAATGATTGCCACATGAATGAGCGCGTAGTGTTTCTAATCATACAAGGGAGGGTAAGCGTCTTTTTTCTTGCCCACTCTTATATCTACGCTAACAACGCCGCCAGTTCAGCCTGTAAACCTTGCTCTAGTTCAGCAAAATAGTCATCTTTGCTGGTAATAGTCTGCGCTTGCAGACCTTATATATCGGCTTCTAACGCGGCAATGCGTTCGCGTAACGCGGCGATTTTGCTTTATAGTATCGCTTTGTCAGTAATGCTCAAGCGATCACTGCAAAGAAATATGGGGTGCAGGCGGACGCTTAATCGAATCCAAATTTATCAGCCGCGCCGCCGTGTTTACCTTCTTCATCGGCGAACGCTTTTTCGGAGTCATCACCGCCTATGTAGAAGGCAAAAACGTAGGCAACTACCACTTCACCAGCTCCCTGCCCGTGCAGATATTAAGGTCTCTCGCCCCCGCCTTAGAACCGTTGATAAAATCAACACCTGATAATGAAGTAGTGGTGTTGCCCAGCTCAATCGCGGTTAAACAGACTAAAACGCTTTAAAAAATGGGCGTGATTTAATTTCAATTCATCACTTTTGTATTTTGTAGGGTCGGCAAAAGAAAGTTGCCCACCCTACATCTTCCTGTTTGTATTTCATCCTGTAATTTATCCATTGTATCTTTTATGTGATTGGCTCCAGTTTCACAGCCCCACACAATCAGAACTTTCCAGCCCAATTGCGTTAATTCAATATATTGCCGCTTATCCCGTTCCATATTCACTCTGAACTTATTCAGCCACCAATCCGTTCTCGTTTTCGGCGTGGTGGTCTTGGAACATCCGATGTGCCGATGCCAGAAACAGCCATGCACAAAAATCACAGTTCTGTATTTCGGCAATACAATATCTGGTCTTCCCGGCAATACACCTTTCGGATAAATCCGCTTTGATATTTTACCGTACAGCCGAAACCTGTATCCGAGCCGATGAAGTTGAGAGCGGATTATCCGTTCAGGTTTTGTATTCTCTGAACGAATACGTCCCATGTTCCAGCTTCGACGTTCTTTTGAAAGACGATCCACCATATAACAGAATTTACAAAACTATATACTTACAAAATAAGCATTTAAATCAAGTTTCAATCTTAAAATCGTAACTGTAAATTTAATTTAAAATACAATTGCCCGTCTTTTTCAACAAATAACTGCCCATGTCGGTGACGTGTAGTTGACGGCGTATCCATTTTAATATTTTCGTATAAATATTTTTTAAGGCTAGCTAAATCAATGAGATGAAATGCGACACAATCGCCTGAATTTTTTATTACGATACTACCGCTGGCTTCATAATTACCATCCCATTTACTGCCTGCAAAAAAACCTAATAATACATCTACTAATAATTTTTTTACTTTATTGATTAATACCGCTTTATCACCGTAGTTTATTTGCTGATTAAGTTCGCCTTGCTCATGAATAAAATCTATGATTTTAGTTATTGAACTTATTCTGTGTTTATAAAACGCATATAAAACATGAGCGATAATTTCCGGCATCAATGAATCCACCATTTTTAAATTATAAGTCATCGTATCTTTCTCAGCACCGACATACTTAAAAACACCGCCATTATTTTCTATAGAAATTATTCTATCTCTTAGTTTTGTAGCAGTATCAATGGCATTAATTTCATCAATTTTTTCATTACTTAATTGCTCTATTTTAAAAATAAAATTGGTATTTCCTGAGGCGTTTAATAATGTTGGTTTCGCGCCAAGATAGGATTTTATGCCAAAAGCCTCATTGAATTTGGTAATCTGTTGATTAGAAATATCTAGCAAAATATCTGCTTTTTGTGAACTGGTTCCACCTTTTACGATATTAAATCCTAGTGCATCTTGAATTACACTAAATGAAGCGAGTTCAAATGTACCTTGCTTACTTTTTATCTCATCAACAAGATTTTTTAATACAGTGCTATTGATAATATCAGAAATAACAATAAGCCGTTTTTCTCCTGTTATTTTATTAATTATCTCAATACTAGATTCATCCAAAATAAAAAAATCCAACTCTAAATTTTGCGTACTGACCCTGTGAATATTAAAAAAATCAGTTTTCGGATTTAAATCAGAATCTGCTAGAAATAATTTTTGTTCGGCTAGTAACTTAATGAACAGTAATAACTCGCTCCATTCGCCTTTGTTATGTGTTATTTTCATTGTATTATCTTTTTTATCCAAGCTATTCATATAAGAAATTAAGTTACGTCCTACGGCTTGAACCGCATCAACTGCAACACTGTTGCCCAGCTGTTTTACAGCTTGTGAGTTGGCGACTGGAAAATGAAAATCATCAGGAAAACCCTGCATTTTTCTGGCTTCAATATATGATAATTTGCGAACCACATTATCTACTAAATAAGCATCCCAATTTCTACGGTCATCTATATTTGAACCGCGTCCACCGACCCGCAAAGTAAAGCCAATATCCCGACTGCACTGCCCGCTCCATACATCACTCATAGTAAATTTTAAGGGAATATGTTCAGGGAAATTAAAGCTACGCATAATACCTTCATCTTTAAAGCCCACCATAAACACGCGCGGTCGAAGTTGCGGCAATCCATAATCAGATGCTTTAACTATTTTAAAATAAAAAGAATAGCCCAATTCATGCTCCAAAATATCACGAATAATTTTAAATGTACGCCCTGAATCATGACTGACTAAACCGCGTACATTTTCTAAAAAGAAGGCTTTTGGTTTTTTTGCTTCAATAATATCTACTATATTAAAAAATAGATTTCCGCGTTCAGAATGATGGTTATCATTAAACCCTCGCTTATAGCCTGCTTGACTGAAAGGCTGACAGGGAAAACCCGCACATAATACGTCAAAATCTGGTATATCATTCGGCATGATATTACGAATATCATCGTTAAACAGCCCATTTGAAAATAATTCAGGAGAAATTTCTTTATAATTATATTCGTAAGTTTTTCTTGCTTCTTTATCAATTTCAGAAGCAAATACACATTGTCCGCCTAAACGGTGCATGGCAAGATGAAAACCACCGATACCCGCAAATAAATCAATAAATTTAAATTTCATAAAACAATAATTATTACGCTCGTGCTGAATCAGTATCGTAGGCTGAACTGGCTATCGCCAGATAACCAATACAAATTAATAGCCGTTAAACAGATGAGAACGTTTTGGTGGTGATTTTAAAACCTGCGAGGTTTTTAAAACCTCGCAGGTTTGTGTTGATGATTAGGCTTGTGTTAAACGCAATTCCGCTTCGCGGTATTTTGCCGCGCAGTATTCGGCGACTTCGGCGGGTAATGTGGGTGCGGGGATTTTTTTATCCCAATCCAGAGTTTCTAAATAATCGCGGACATATTGTTTGTCGAAACTGGGTGGGCTGATGCCGACTTGGTATTCATCGACTGGCCAGAAACGTGAGGAGTCGGGCGTTAGGACTTCGTCGATTAAATATAAGATGCCCGCTTTATCCACGCCGAATTCAAATTTGGTGTCGGCGATAATAATGCCGCGTTCTTTGGCGTAGCTGGCGGCTTCTTTATAGAGTTTCAAGCTGGCATCACGGACTTGTTCGGCTAAATCCTGTCCCATTAATGCCACGGTGTGTTCAAACGAGACGTTTTCGTCGTGTTGGTCAACGGCGGCTTTGGTTGATGGGGTGTAGATGGGTTCGGGCAGTTGCTGGGCTTGTTGTAAGCCTTGGGGTAGTTGGATGCCGCATATCGCGCCTGTTTGCTGGTAATCTTTCCAGCCTGAGCCGATTAAATAACCGCGTACAATGGCTTCAACTGGCAGTGGGTTTAGGCGTTTAACAACCACCGCGCGTCCTTCAATCGGGGCGCGTTCTTCGGCGTTGGGGATGACTTGTTCTAGGGGGATGTTGGTGATGTGGTTGGGCATGACGTGCTGCATTTTTTTAAACCAGAAGTTGGAGATGCTGGTT
>JAUYBJ010000226.1 GCA_030693155.1 Methylococcales bacterium | reverse complement strand
TACGCCAATGCCAAAACGCACTGCCGTTTCCATCACTGTCAGCTTTTCTTGTTCTTTTATCAATAATACTTTTTGTCGGAAATCTATTGAGTAGGTCATTGCAATATAAATAATCAAATTATACTACTTTAGCTATAACAGCAGGTTTGCGCTATGACATCTGGCAATCGTCTGATGGTCATGTTTATAACTACGCATTGCCTGCAAACTCGCCGCTACGCATCCAAAACTACCAAGACCGCAATGCTTCGCGTATTTCGCCCAAATTCTCTATCGCGTATGCACCGAATGACTGGACGTTTCGTTATTCGTTCTCCAAAGCCTATCGCTTCCCTATTGTTGAAGAAATGTTCGCCAGTCAATCGACACTCAACAACCAAACCATTGCCTTTCCCGGTTTAGGGCCAGAACACGGTTATTTTCATAACATCATGGCGCAATACGATATTCCACGCGGTTATATTCGTGCCAACGTATTCTACGACACCATCAGCGATGAAATCATGGCTAGTCAGCAAACCATCAATGGACAAACTGTGAATACTTATTTGCCGATAGACAAAACTGAATCCATCGGTGCGGATTTTACCTTTCAGCAAAATGATTTTTTCAACCTGCCTGTTGATGTGATGTTTAACACCACTGTGATGAACAAACAAATCAAAGAAAACGCACGCAACCCTTCATTAGTGAATAATCAATGGGTGCGTGTTCCTAAATTAATAATGAATGGTACCGTTACTTATCATATTTTGCCTGAGAAATTAGATGGCACGGTTGGCGTGAGATACCGAAGCAAATCCTACCAAACCATCACCAATAGCGATGTTGCGAGCGAAGTCATGGGAACAACTGACGAAGCAACTGTAGTCGATTTGAAACTCAACTATAAACTACCGACTTATAGCAATGTGAAAAGTACAGTCTCGGCTGGGATTGATAATGTTTTCAGTGAAAATTTCTTTGTTAATCACCCATTCCCACAACGATCTTATTTTGTCAATGTGTCGATGAAATACTAAACTGACGTTCAAAGCAAGCTAGAATTGATGTAGGTGCGAATTTATTCGCGCAGCCAAGTAGATTGGGTTAGCGATAGCGTAACCCGACATTTTGGGTAATACCAACCAACGCATACCAGATAATCCACGCTTTTTTCGGGTTACGGCTATCGCCTAACCCGCCCTACGAAACTGCTGGTTCTCTAAGGACTGGCAGTCATTCCGTCAAAAAATGCTAAAATCGGCTTTTTAATTCTATTTCTTACTTGATAAACCATGACTGATACCGATTGGAACGATTATTCCCTAGAAACTCAAGCTATCCGCGCTGGTCATCGCCGCACCCATGAAGATGAACACAGCATTCCGATTTTTGCCACTTCCAGCTATGTGTTCAAAAGTGCTGAAGAAGCCTCGTTGCGCTTTACAGGCAAAATAGCGGGTAATATTTATTCACGTTTTACCAATCCAACCGTGGATGCGTTTCAACAACGCTTGGCATTGATGGAAAAAGGCGAACGTTGTTTAGCGTTTGCGTCAGGCATGGCGGCGATTATGGCGGTCGGTATGGGCTTGTTAAAAGCAGGCGATCATGTGGTGTGTTCGCGCGGCGTGTTTGGCAATACGGTGATGCTGTTTACTAATTATTTCAGCAAATTCGGCGTGGAAACGGATTTTGTCGATTTGATTGATACAGCGGCGTGGGAAGCAGCAATTAAACCCAATACACGGTTTTTATTTTTAGAAACCCCGTCTAATCCGCTGGTAGAAATTGCCGATATTCAAGCCTTGGCGGATATTGCCCATGCCCATGATTGTTTATTAATCGTTGATAACTGTTTTTGTACCCCTGCGTTACAAAAGCCGCTGGAATTGGGTGCGGACATCGTAGTGCATTCGGCGACTAAATATATTGATGGGCAGGGACGCTGTGTCGGCGGCGCAGTGGTTGCCAGTGAAGAAATTATCGAAAAATTTATTTTTCCCTACTTACGCACAGGCGGCGCGACCATGAGTCCGTTTAATGCGTGGGTGTTTTTATCAGGTCTGGAAACCTTGGCTATTCGCATGAAAGCGCATTGTGACAGCGCGTCTGAACTGGCGCAGTGGCTGGAGCAACAGCCCAGCGTCGCGAAAGTGCATTACGCAGGTTTGCCGTCTCATGCGCAACATGAACTTGCCAAACGCCAGCAAAGTCATTTTGGCGGCATCGTCAGTTTTGAATTAACAGGCGGCAAAGAAGCGGCATGGCGATTGATTGATGCCACGCAGATGATTTCCATTACCGCTAATCTGGGCGATGTTAAAACCACGATTACCCATCCTGCCACCACCACACATGGACGTTTAACACCTGAATTGCGTGCTAAAGCAGGCATTAAAGATGGTTTGGTGCGTATTTCGGTGGGCTTGGAAAATCTGGACGATATTAAGAACGATTTGTTGTGCGGGTTGTGATTGTCTCGTTCCCACGCGGTGCATCACTGCCATTAAGTTAAGAAAAACCGCGATTAAAAACAATGCTTTTTCTCGCGTTTCTGAAAACTCAATAACGTTCGGGCAGAGGACTCTTTGCGTGGTGGATTGCGGTGTTGTGGC
>JAUYBJ010000218.1 GCA_030693155.1 Methylococcales bacterium | reverse complement strand
CAATCATGACACAAAAAAACCATATTTTTATGTCTATTTATGCGGTATTCAAGCTGGAATGCTTGAAGATAAAACACAAAACCAATCATTTTGCATTGCGTACCAAGCTCTTCATCAAGGCAAACCAGTTGGCTTATGAAGCATTGCAAAAATTAAGGGCTGCGTAACATCAGTGAATAAAAATGTCCACGAAAAACACAAAAAGCACAAAACCGTTTTTTGTCGTCATCAACATTATTGCCAATAAAATATGCCTGTCTTCTTTCGTGCTTTTCGTGGACAAATACTATGAATAAAAACGCCAAAATCTATGTTGCAGGGCATCGCGGCATGGTCGGTTCTGCATTGGTCAGAAAATTACAGGCAGAAGGTTATCAGCGGCTGATACTGCGCACTTCCGCTGAACTTGATTTAACCAATCAACAAGCGGTCGCCGATTTTTTCGCAGATGAACAACCCGATTATGTATTTTTAGCAGCGGCTAAAGTCGGCGGTATACAAACGAATAATACCTACCGCGCCGATTTTATCTATCAAAATTTGATGATAGAAACGAACGTGATTCACAGTGCCTATATAAATCAGGTCACTAAATTGCTGTTTCTCGGCTCATCGTGCATTTATCCGAAACTCGCGCCGCAACCACTAAAAGAAGAGTATTTACTGACAGGTTTGTTAGAACCGACCAACGAACCCTACGCAATTGCCAAAATTGCAGGTATAAAACTCTGTGAAGCCTATCGTAGCCAATACGGTTGTCATTTTATCTCTGTCATGCCCACCAATTTATACGGCACTAACGACCATTACGACCTGAACAACTCCCACGTTCTCCCTGCCCTGTTGCGTAAATTTCACACCGCGAAAATCGACAACGCCCCCGCCGTGGAAATCTGGGGTTCAGGCACACCGAAACGCGAATTTTTACACGTTGATGATTTAGCCGAAGCGTGTTTTTATCTGATGCAGACTTATGATGAAGCCGAGCTAATCAATATCGGCACAGGGGAAGACATCAGCATCAAAGACCTCGCCTTGTTGATAAAAGACATCGTCGGCTACAGCGGCGAACTGCGCTTTGATGCCACAAAACCCGACGGCACACCGCGTAAATTGATGGATGTCAGCAAATTACACGCACTCGGTTGGCAGCATAAAATTGACTTGGCTGAGGGAATACGCGCGGTTTATGACGATGTTCATCAGACTAGCCTGTTCAATGCAAGTTAATAGCTTATCGTTTCCATGTAGATACTCGCTAACACCCAGTCTCAACATAAAGGCATGAGTTCACAACACCGCGCCCACGAGCGGCGCAATAAAATCATTAAAACAGCTTGGTCGGGTCTGCTTGCCAGAATAATAAGTGTCTCGGTGTCACTGCTGATGGTGCCGTTAGCTGTACATTATTTAGGCGCGGAGCAATACGGACTATGGGTAGCGGTATCTTCTCTGGTCGCAATGCTGGGTTTCATGGATGGTGGCGCGGGCAACGCCGTTATCAATTTAGTAGCTCATGCCAGCGGCTCAAAAAATGCCGATCTGCCTAAAATCGTGTCCACCGCCTTCTTCTGCTTAATGGCACTTGCTGTGATAGGCTGCTTGCTGTTTTTAGCGGTCTTTCCTTTTGTGTCTTGGGACAAACTGCTGGGTGTCGCAGGGACAATATCGGTAGCGGATTTAAATATAGTGGTGATTATCGTCGGGCTATTTTTCTTCCTTAGCATCTTTACCACCTTGGTTGGAAAAATACAAAGAGGCTTGCAAGAGGGAAATCTGGATAACTTCTGGAGCGGTGTAGCTGCGTTGCTGTCACTGCTGTTTGTGTACCTTGCAATTCAAAAAGATATGGGGCTGGTGGGTTTTGTCATTGCTTTTCTGGGTGGCTCACTGCTTGCCTATCTTGGCAGCAATATTCATTACCTGCTGATTCACAGAGCAGAATTGCGTCCCAGACTGAGCAACGTGGATAAGGCAATTGCCAAAAATCTCTTTACAGTAGGTGGAATGTTCTTTGTATTGCAAATTGGCGGCGCAATTCAAGCGCAGGCTGATAATGTCATTATTGCCAATATGCTGGGTGCGGAAGCCGTCACCAATTATGCAATTTGCATGAAATTGTTTCTACTGATGCCTATGTTATTCAGCCTGTTTTTCACCCCATTATGGCCTGCCTACCGAGAAGCCATTGCCAATGGTGATATGCAGTGGGTAAGGCGCATATTTTTAAAATCCATGCGCTGGGCAGTATTTATCAGCATTCCCTCCGCCATAGGTTTAATCGTACTGGGTAAGCAAATTATTGACCTTTGGGTAGGGCATGACGCAATACCCTCGACCAACTTACTTATTGGCTGCGGTATTTGGATGGTCATATCTACACTTGGCAGTACAGCTGCCATGTTGGCAAATGCACGACAACTTATGACACCGCAAATCATCGCCGTCATATTATCAGGAGGTATCAATATCGTAACGACCATCTGGTTGATTCCACATATTGGCGTAGAAGGTGCTGTTTATGGAACAATAATTGCATATCTACTGGGAGTTGTGCCTATCTATTGCATTGTATTACCCAAAGCTTTGCATTGAATTTTTTTGTGCATGCTCTTGATATTGAATAATAAAAAAAGGATATAACAATGATTAAACGTATTGTGCGGCAACCTATCTTATGGTTAGCGGCGAGAGTGGGCGGTGCTGTCAATCTTGATAAAATAATAGTGTCACAAAGCGTTCTTCATGCGCGTGAAAACCGCAAACTGACACACATAGAGACATTATCAGACGTTGAATTTCATGGTTTTTCCCAATGGGGAGAAGATGGTATTTTAAATTGGCTGATTGACCGTATTCCCAACATCCCGCACACGTTTATTGAATTTGGTGTAGAAAATTATCAGGAATCGAATACCAGATTACTACTTTGGTTACGCAATTGGCGCGGATTGGTCATTGATGGCTCGAAAAAAAATATTGCCGATATTCTTCGACAAGATGTGTCATGGCGGTTCAATCTGAAAGCCATATGTGCATTTATTGACAGAGACAACATCAACAGCTTGATTTCATCATCTGGTATTACAGGTGATATTGGCGTTCTCAGTATTGATATTGACGGTAATGATTACTGGGTATGGGAAGCCATAGATAGCGTTAAACCTGCAATTGTTGTTTGTGAATATAATGCAGTATTCGGTGATTTAAAAGCGATAACTATTCCATATAATCCTGATTTTTATGTTACTAACGCCCATTATTCAAGTTTATATTTTGGCGCGTCTATTCCTGCTCTCATTGAACTAGGCAAGAAAAAAGGTTACCAATTTGTTGGTACGAATCTGAATGGTTGCAATGCGTTCTTTGTACATGATGATTTTGCCGAAAACATATTAAATGCAATCAATAAAGTAATTGCTTATCCCTCACATTTTCGTTCTTCCCGCAACGCACAAGGTAAATTGACATTTCTTAATGGCATAGAGCGCGTGGAATGTATCAAGCATTTACCTGTTGTTGATATTATCAATAACAAAACACTTACCTTGGCAGAATGCGGAGAACTATACTCTCCTGAATGGAAAAATATTGAGTAATAATAAAACTATGCGTGATGAATTAATAATAGCTGGGGATTTAAAATGAAAGATATTTTTGATGATTATGTTGCCAACTCTTTCGGCGCAGAGGAACAGGCAACAGGCAAGTTCAAGCAATTTGAAAAAAACTATAAACACTATTTTCCTGAAAATCGGGATGCAAAATTACTCGATATAGGTATTGGTCGCGGCGAAATGCTGACCATGATGAGTGCGTGGCATTATTCAAATTATCTGGGCATTGATATATCACTTTCTACCGTCGCTTTTTGTGAAGGTTTAGGGCTTAATACATTACTCGTCGCTGATAGCCTGCATTATCTGCACGATAATATAGCGCAATATGATGTTATTACGATGCTGGATGTGCTGGAACATATCAAAAAAGAAAATATAATCCCCTATCTTAAAGCCCTTAAATCGTCTTTATCTGAAAATGGCGTATTAATTATACAAGTCCCGAACTTACAAGCCCCAGATGGATATTTACACCGTTATAATGATATTACCCATGAAGTGGGCTTTATTGAACATAGCTTGACGCAAGTATTATTAGCCGCTGGATTTACCAAATTTGAATTTCATGGTTTTGAAGAGTTATTACTTAACACGGCAAAAGAATATCTTCGGAGATTTATTAGAAAATTGTATTGGAAAATAGTCAGAATACTCCGCTGGTCAAATGGCAATATCAACCCAAAAATACTCAATCCTGTATTTTATGTCGTTGTATATAAATAAACCTGCTATATCTCGAAGACATAGCAGGATTGAAAAATTTGTACACGCTAAATTCTTGCCAAGCACTTAGATAAAAATCATGAAGTTTATAATAAAATTAATTATTCAGTTCTGTATAAATTCTTGTATTTTTCCATCAAAAAACATCACTCCAAAAACCATCTTACTTATTCGCCTTGATGCAATTGGTGATTATGTATTATTCAGAAACTTTATTCAGACACTGAAAACCAATAACAAATACAAAGATTACAAAATCACCTTAGTTGGTAATAATGCTTGGAAAAGTCTGGCGGAAAACCTAGACAATCAATATATTGACCGATTTATTTGGATAGATAGACATCAATTCAACAAAAATTTTTTTTATCGGCATAAAAAGCTCAAAGAAATCAGTTCAGTGGGTTATGAACTAATACTAAGTCCCGTTTATAACAGAGAGTTTTTTTATGCCGATACCATTGTTAAATTGGTTAATTCTCATAAAAAAATAGGTAATAGCGGTGATTTATATAACCTGCATTCATGGCAAACAAAAACATCTAATCAATACTATACAGAGTTATCTCAGGCTGATGATAATTTAATGTTTGAGTTCTTTCGCAATAAAGAATTTTTTCAGAATGTATTGCAAGAAGATATAGTTATAAAAAAACCTTTTATAGACATAAGTACAATAAACTCATCCATAACATTACCTGAACATTACATTGTGTTATTTTTAGGAGCCAGTGCGACTTTTAAAAAGTGGTCTACTGAAAACTTTATTACAGTAGCTGAATTTATACGTCAGGAATATAAGATGGATATTGTCATTTGTGGCGACCATACAGAAATAGAAGCCGCTGAAAAATTTAATCATTTATTGACTGACGGTGTACTAAATATGGTAGGTAAAACCTCGTTACTGGATATTTTAACTATCATTAATAATGCTGAACTACTGATAGCAAATGAAACCAGTGCGCCTCATTTTGCAGTTGCCTTGGCAAAGCCAAATATCATCGTTATTTATAACGGAAATCATTTTGGACGTTTTACACCGTACCCTAAAGAGCTATCTGATAAATATCATGTTGTTTATCATCCAGCTATTGAGAATAATTTAACCGAGTATAAAACAATCAGTAATCAATATGGATACTATAGTCAACTTGATATTAATGATATTCAAGTAGATTCTATTATTAAAAAAATGACTAGTATCTTGCATTAATATGACTGTCAATGGAAAACCATAATATGAGCAAAGAACAATATATACAATATGGCAGTGGATTTTCCGCACCTAGAGAATGGCGTAATTTTGATGCGTCGCCTACTTTGCGTTTTGAGCGACTGCCTGTGATTGGGCAACTGTATACCAAAAATGCCACGCGCTTTCCTGACAATGTGGAATATGGCGATATTGTTAAAGGCTTGCCTGTCGCGGCTGATTCCTGCACGGGGGTTTATTGTTCTCATATTCTTGAACATTTATCACTGACTGATTTTAGAATCGCGTTAGCTAATACTTACAACGTATTGCAATCAGGCGGTATATTCCGTCTGGTAGTACCCGATTTGGATTATTTGGCACGGCAATATCTCAACGATAATACAGATGAAGCTGCTTATACTTTTATGCGCGACAGTTATCTGGGTATTGAAAACCGCCCGCGTCATTTAAAAGGTTTGCTTGCGTCGTGGCTGGGTAATTCACAACATTTATGGATGTGGGATTACAAATCTCTGTCTCAAGAACTTATCAAGGCGGGATTTATTGAGGTGCGCCACGCCGCTTTTGGCGATTCAGTTGATGCTCTGTTTTTGACGGTGGAAGAACAAGGCAGATGGGATAATTGCCTTGGTGTGGAATGTAAAAAACCACTGGAAAATGCACGATGAAAGTATCTATTGTGACGATTTCCTATAATCAGGCGCAATTTCTGGAACAGGCGATAACATCTGTTATTCAGCAAAACCACCCTGATATTGAATATATTGTGGTAGATGCGGGTTCTACCGATGGCAGTCGTGAGATTATCGAAACCTATCAGCATAAGATTCATAAAGCAGTGCTGGAAAAAGATAACGGTGCGGCCGACGGTTTGAATAAAGGCTTTTCTTATGCGACAGGTGAAGTATTTGGTTTTTTAAATTCCGATGATGAATTATTACCTGACGCATTAACCAAAGTGGTAGATTTTTTTCAACAACATACTGATGTGGATGTGGTTTCAGGATGCGGTTATTTCATCGACAGCAACGGCATAAGATCGCGCCGTATTATTCCGTCCACTCTGACTCCGTGGCTGTTTGTACACGCTAGCGTGTCGATTTTTCAGCAGGGAACATTTTTTCGCGCCGCCGCTTTTAAAGAAGTACAAGGCTTCAATATTGACAATAAAACCTGTTGGGATGGTGAATTATTGCTCGACATGGCGATTGCTGGTATGACTTTTGCTGTTATTGGTGATGACCTCGCACATTTTCGTTTACACGAAGCGGGGATAACAGGCAGCGGCAGGCTAGAAGAAGCCTATAAAAAAGATATGCACCGCCTGTTTATTAAAGTAATGGGGCGAGAGCGTAACCGTTTGGATAGTCTGCAAGATAGTGCCGCCAGAGTGCTTCGGGGGCTGATTAATCCCACCTACTATGCAAGACGAATTATGTCACTTTTTACGCAATTATCATGATAACGTAACGCCTATTGTCCACTCATCTCTTTAACTAGGGCGCGACCTTGAACATCATCAGTTGGCATCCTGTTTTAACAGATCACCAGTCCTATACGCTGGAAGCCCTGCAACACGCGGCGGAAGCTACACTCACGGTGTATGTCGCTAAGATGGAAGACCCCGCACGTCAGGCACAGGGCTGGGTGAATGTACACAGCGCGTCGCTTGCGCCGCAATTAATCCCGCAAACTGGCTGGTTTACCTTCATTATTCAGCAACTGAAAACACATAAAGAGACGGTGCATTTTTTCGGCAGTCCGTTTGAACAACCCAAATTGATTATTACTCTATTACTGGCAATTGCAATGGGGCGGCGGGTATTTTTAATTTCTGAACCCTATTCACCTGTTGCGACAGGTTATCAACACGATAAACACACATTTATTACTCGCGTTAAAACTATATTACGCCCGCTTTTATATGCTGTTTATGGGGCGATGCTACGTCGCCGTATTGCTGGAGTCTTTGCTATTTCACCGCTTGCCGTATCGCAATATCAGCGCATCGGCATTGCTAAAGAAAAAATTTTTCCTTTTGGTTATTTCGTGCCGCGTACCAATTGCCTTCATTCAACACCACCGATAGCGGCTACGTTAAAACTGATTTTCATCGGCACATTAATTGCACGAAAAGGTCTGGATATATTGATTAACGCGGTCAGCAAAGTGAATGCAAATTCGGTGCGGGTCACGCTGGATGTGTATGGTTCTGGCGATGCAGGTCAATTTGATTTCGACTCCTCCACTATTCGCTATTGTGGGTTACTTCCTTTTGGACAAGCACAAACGGTGATTGCCGACTATGACGCACTGGTGTTGCCTAGTCGCTATGATGGCTGGGGCGTGGTGGTTAATGAGGCACTGATGGCAGGCGTACCTATTATTTGCAGCGATTGCGTCGGTGCAGGCGCAGTGCTTGAAAAATGGCAATGTGGCGTTATATTTGCCAGTGAAGACGTGGCTGATTTGGCATCTAAATTAAATATACTGGTCTCCACGCCAGAATCGTTGCTGAAAATGCGTGTGGCGGCTCAACAGGCGGCGGCAATTTTTGAGCCTGAAGTGGCGGGGCGTTATATATTTGATATTCTCAGACAAAGCGTGCCAGCAACGCTTTCTTGTCCGTGGTATTAGGTTCTGTTGACATTTCGGGAATAGTCATTCAGAAACAACCAGTTATAGATATATAGCAAAATCATAACTTACTGATATAGTTAGCGATTTTACCAAATGTCAACAGAGCCTAATCCTATGACTGCGCAAATACCAGAAAAAAAAGCAATTCGTCTGCATCTGACCAATGTGGCAGGACTGGGTGCGGTGCAATTACTACAATCGTTATTGCCTGCTTTTGAGCAATTATCCGCTTATCAAGTGGCAGAAATGTACCTGCCCACACGCGGCGAACTGGCTGAATATCACGCTGCCGATTCACACACAAAATCACACTATTACACCCGTTATTTACCTAACGCATTGTCAAGGCTGTTGGAATGCACCGTGTTTGCAGGTCAGTTTAACGGCACTACACCGCTGTTGGTTCTGGGCGATATACCGCTGAGATGTAGCGCAACACAAACAGTATTCGTGCAGACTACCCTGCTGACACATGGCGCAAATGCCAATAGCCTGCTTGACGCGCCTAAATATTGGATAGCGCGGGGGTTATTTCGCCTCAATATCAACCATGTGGCGAATTTTATTGTCCAAACTGAAACTATGAAAACCGCGTTGATTAAGAGCTATCCGAGCATAGCAGGACGGGTTCACGTCATCACTCCGCCTGTGCCGAACTGGCTGCTGGAGTCGCAACTTAAACGTACGCAAAGAAATGTTCGTGCTGAGTCAGGTTTGCGACTGTTTTATCCAGCGGCAGTTTATCCACATAAAAATCATCGGTTATTATCTGCCATTCACGCCGAGGATGCACCCGCTTGGTCTGTCTCCGAGTTATTGTTGACCATTCCAGAAAACGCCCATCCAAACCCTGCAATATCTTGGATACAGTGCGTTGACAGACTGATGCCCGATGCGGTGATAACTGCTTATGCAAACGCCGACGCGCTGTTATTTCTGTCGCTGTCTGAGAGTTTTGGTTTTCCGCTGGTTGAGACAATGTGGATAGGTTTACCGATTATTTGCCCTAATTTACCTTACGCACACGCATTATGCGGTGAGCAAGCCATTTACTTTAATCCTGACGATGTGCAGTCGCTTTTTATGGCGGTGGTGGAATTAAACATCCGTCTTGCGTCTGACTGGTGGCCTGATTGGTCGGAAAATCTGACGGTAATACCGCACAACTGGCATGACGTTGCTGAAACTATGTTGAGTCTTGCAACCAGTGAAGGAGAAACAAAGTGAAAATAATGGAAAAAATATTACACGCCGCACTAAACAATAACTCTGCTTGCTCGAAGACGGCGGAGGGCGGATTGCGCCTGCAAGACATCCAGAAGCATTCATTGCCTGATAAGCCATTAGTCACCGTCATTACGGTGGTATTTAATGGCGCACAAACTCTGCATGACACCATAAACAGCGTGATGACACAGAGCTATAAGAATATCGAACACATTATTGTTGATGGTGGCTCCAGTGATACCACCGTTGATACTCTGCAACGCTATAATCATGTGGTGGATTACTGGATCAGTGAAAAAGATGCAGGGATTTACGATGCAATGAATAAAGGCATTGCACAAGCCACGGGGGATATTATCGGCTTTTTAAATGCAGACGATCTTTACAATAGCCCTGAAGCGGTAGAAAAAATAGTGGCTGCGTTTGTCTCTAAACAATATCAAGCGGTTTTTGCTGACTTGCTCTATGTGAATACCAATAATTTAAATCATATCGTGCGTAAATATTCGTCAAAAAGATTTGCGCCAAATAAACTGGCGTATGGCTGGATGCCCGCACACCCGACTTTATACCTGTGCAAAGAAATTTTTGAGCAATACGGCGTGTTTAAAACCGATTATCAAATCTCAGGTGATTATGAATTGGTAGCACGGTTATTTTATAAATATAAAATATCTTATAAATATTTAGCCATGGATATGGTAAAAATGCGTATCGGCGGCGTAAGTACACGCGGTTGGCGCAATAATATATTACTAAACAAAGAGATTCTGCGTGCCTGTGATGAAAACGGCATCCACACCAATTTATTTAAAATTTACAGCAAATACCCGCAAAAGCTATGCGAGCTTTTTTGAATATCTGATAATACCTGCCACCAACCACCATTCAGCCTAAACAGGAAAGTAATACCCATGACCTCTGACGTATGTGCAGCCAATCGGGTGACGGTTTTAATGTCCACCTACAATGGCTGTCAATTTCTGCAACAACAGCTGGATAGTTTGTATGCACAGACCTACCCTGACGTTAAAATTCTGGTGCGTGATGATGGATCTAGCGATGCCACGCGCGATTTATTGGCGGCTGAATGCGCACAAGGCGCGATTGAACAGCTTGCAGAACATCATAATTTAGGCGCGACGGGCAGTTTTTTTGCACTGTTGCGCCATGCGGCAGACACAGACACCGCTTATGTGGCATTTTGCGATCAGGATGATGTCTGGCAAGCGGATAAAATTGCGCGTGCCGTGGCGTTATTATCCAGCGCAGCAAATCGCCCTGCCTTGTATTGTTCGCGTCTGGATATTGTTGACGAACAGTTACAATCGCTGGAACTCAGTGCCGTACCCAGAAAAATTGGCTTCGGTAATGCCTTGGTGGAAAATATTGCGGTCGGTTGTACGATGGTATTAAATCGTAAAGCCATTGACTTATTATGCCGGCAAAACTTGCCCAGTCATGTTTATGTGCATGATTGGTGGTGTTATCTGGTGATTTCGTGTTTTGGTGACATTATTTTTGATGATACCGCGCTGATTAAATACCGTCAGCACGGCGGTAATGTGATTGGCGCGGCAACCAATCATCTCGGCGTGTTGAAACGTAAAGTCGCCCGCTTATTTAACGCGCGGCTATGGATTAGCGAACAGGCAAGCACTTTTTACGAGCTGTTTGCCGAACGAATGCCGCCTGTGGAGCGCGAATTACTAACCACACTGTGCAAGGCAAAATCGTCATTCTGGTATCGGCTGCGCTTGGCATTTTCGCCTGCGGTATGGCGACAAAAACCAGTCGATAATGTTATCTTGCGGCTGGTTATTTTAATGAATCGAATTTGATTTAACGACGGGCAGTCGTGATTAATCACAATGAATGATTATTTTGGAGGATACAGGTGATTATTGCTGTTACAGGAGGCACGGGGTTTATTGGTAAACGCCTGATTGCACGGCACATTGCGCGGGGTGATGAAGTACGCTATTTAACGCGCCAGACACCCGAAAAAGCCATTGCAGGTGCAACGGCTATCATCGGCGATTTATCGGCGATGGATAGCTTGCGTCCTCTGGTACAGGGTGTGGATGTGTTGTATCACTGTGCCGCTGAACTGCACGATGCCGCGAAAATGCACGCCACTAACGTACTAGGTACGCACAACTTATTAACAGCGGCAACGGGTCAGGTAAAACGCTGGGTGCAACTCAGCAGCACAGGCGTTTATGGCAGCAAACCTGCACAGGATGTCAATGAAGACACCCCGATTCAGCCGATGAATGCGTATGAAATTTCCAAAGCCGCCGCTGATGAGCTGGTCTATACGGCAATGAATGCACAACAGTTATATGGCGTGGTATTAAGACCGTCCAATGTGTACGGCGTGGATATGCCGAATCAATCGTTATTCCAACTGATTAACATGATTAAACGCGGGCTGTTCTTTTTTGTCGGTCAACGTGGGGCAACGGTTAATTATATTCATGTCGATAACGTCATCGACGCATTAATCTTGTGCGGCACGGCAACCTTGCCCGCTAATGAGCGCACTTATATCGTGTCGGATACCTGCACAATTGAAGAATTTGTCGCCATTATCGCCGCCGCGTTGAACATTCCCTGCCCGCACAAAAGATGCCCTGAATACTTAATCAGGTTCGTAGCGCGTTTAGGGGATTATCTGCCGCGTTTTCCGTTGCGTTCCTCGCGTGTTGATGCACTGACCTATCGGCATCATTATCAAACCGCGCGTATCGAAGCTGAATTAGGTTATCAGCACACGGTATCTATGGCAGAAGGCATGAGCGAACTGGTGCGATATGGGCGATAAAAAAATAAAAGTGGTGCGCGTCGTCACTGCGTCTTATGTCGTGCCGTGGCATTTGGGCAATACCCTGAAACGTATCGGCGCGGATTTTGAAGTGTGCGTGGTCGGGCAAGGTGTGTCGATTTATCAGGACACCTACCCCGATGTAAAATGGGTCGATATTGAATTAAATCGAAAAATCAGCCCACTGGCTGATTTAGTATCGCTATATAAATTGTGCCGTTTTTTTATCAGTTATCAACCTGATATTGTCCATTCGATTATGCCCAAAGCGGGCTTGTTGACCGCGTTAGCAGGCTTTATCTGCCGCGTACCGATTCGTCTGCATACCTTTACAGGGCAAGTGTGGGCGACCAAACAATCCAAAGCGTGGCGGTTTCTGTACGCCATCGACAAATTGATTATTCAGTTAAACACCGTGTGCCTGACCGATAGCCCGTCACAGTCGCAGTTTTTATATGACAATCAACTCGCTGTACACGGTCAACCCTTGCCTGTGCTAGGCAATGGTTCATTATCAGGCGTGGATTTGACGCGCTTTGACCTAGCCAAGATGGAGCAATCGGCTCAGCAATTAGCCGACTCCTTAGGCATCACCAAGCAACATTTTGTCTTTGCCTTTATCGCCCGAAAAAGCCGTGATAAAGGTGCGCTGGATGTCATTACCGCCTTTGCAGAAGTAACCGCGCACTACCCGCATAGTCGGCTATTGTTTATCGGCCCTGATGAATCCGAAGGGCAACTTACGCAGCTGCAAACCGACACGCCAGAGCTGTTTAACAGCGTGCTGAATCTGGATAAAGTCGATAATCATGAATTATTTTTAGCGATTACCGATGTCCTGTGTTTGCCCAGTTATCGCGAAGGCTTCGGTACTATCGTGATTGATGCAGCGGCACTTGGCGTACCGACCATTGGTTCACACATTGTCGGACTGGTGAATGCGGTGGATGATAACGTGACAGGCATTTTATTTCCCGCAGGTGATATAGACCAACTCACAACAGCGATGCTGTCATTTTTGGAAAATCCATCACAGCTAACAACCATGGGCAGCGCGGCTCAGCAACGTGTGGAACAGTATTTTTCGGCAGATAAACTGTATGCTGAGTTAAAATGTTTCTATTCTGAACTGTTAGCAGGTCGTTAATTTGACATCCACTCTCTTAATCACAGGCGCGAACGGCTTTGTTGGCGCGCAATTATGCAACACCGCCCCGCCCCATTTTTTTGTAAAAGGCGCGGTACGTTCTGCGCAAGCCTTACCTGACCATATCGAAACGGTACTGATTGATAGCATCGACAGCTCTACCGACTGGACAACTGCCTTGCAAGGTGTCGATGTGGTGGTGCATCTTGCCGCACGGGTTCACGTCATGAATGATCACAGTGCAGATCCACTGGCGGAATTTCGTAACGTCAATGTCAATGGCACGCTCAATCTGGCTACACAAGCCGCGCAGGCGGGTGTACAACGTTTTGTGTTTATCAGCTCCATTAAAGTGAACGGTGAAAGCACCGAATTGGGACAGCCATTTCATGCCGATGATGAACCCCAGCCGATGGATGCTTACGGCATTTCCAAACGTGAAGCCGAAGATGCTCTACGCCAGTTAGCAGGTGATACAGGCATGGAAGTGGTGATTATTCGCCCGCCGTTAGTGTATGGCGCGGGCGTGAAAGCCAATTTTCGCAGCATGATGCGTTGGCTGGATAAAGGCATTCCGTTACCATTGGGCGCGATTGCTAATCAGCGCAGTCTGGTTGCTCTGGATAATCTGGTCGATTTAATCATCACCTGCATTAGCCATCCTGCCGCCGCCAATCAAACATTTTTAGTCAGTGACGGCGAAGATTTATCCACCAGCGAATTATTGCGCCGCATGGCAAATGCACTAGGAAAATCGGCGCGTTTATTACCCATCCCAGCGTGGCTGTTACAATTCGGTGCCAGTTTATTGGGCAAACGTGCCGTTGCGCAACGCTTGTGCGGCTCGCTACAACTGGACATTAGCAAAACCCGCCAGCTATTAAACTGGACTCCGCCCGTCACTGTCACCGAAGCATTACAAAAAACAGCCCATTCTTACAGGTCATCATTATAGTGCCGACACTTATCTGGATTTTTCTACTTGCCTTGCTTGCGTCCATCGCATTCACAGGGCTGCTGCGTCGTTACGCGCTCGCCGCCAGTCTGCTTGATATTCCCAACGCCCGAAGCTCGCACAGTTTGCCGACACCACGCGGCGGCGGTGTGGCTATCGTGGTTGTTTTTCTGCTGGGCAACCTTATATTATTCCAATGTGGGCTATTGAGCAGTGCGGCATTATGGGCATTTTTAGGCGCGGGTGCGTGGATAGCTGTAGTCGGTTTTATCGACGATCATCAACATATTCCAGCCCGCTGGCGATTATTGGCGCATTTTATCGGTGCGGCGTGGGGATTGTTTTGGCTGGGTTTGCCGACCTTATCGTTATTCGGTATGGAGCTCACCACGCTAGGCTATGTGTTAGCGGCGTTTTATTTGGTGTGGCTGTTGAATTTGTACAATTTTATGGACGGTATCGACGGACTGGCGAGTATTGAGGCGATAAGCGTTTGTGCGGGAGGTGTTTTGTTGCTGGTATTCGGAACTGAAATGGCAGGTCAACGCGACGGATTAATTTTATTAATGATGGCGGTCGCGGGCTTTTTACTGTGGAATTTTCCACCCGCTAAAATTTTTATGGGTGATGCGGGCAGTGGTTTTTTAGGTATTACCTTGGGTTTATTTTCCCTGCAAGCCGCGTATCAGTCGCCGCCATTGTTTTACAGTTGGTTGATTTTACTGGGTGTGTTTATTGTTGATGCCACGTGGACACTGATACGACGATTTTTACGCGGTGAAAAAGTCTATGAAGCGCACCGCTCGCACGCGTATCAATTCGCCTCACGGCACTATTCATCACACAAAACGGTGACCTTGGCGGTTGCCGCTATTAATACTTGCTGGTTATTACCCATCGCGTTGTGGGTCGGTTTAGGTGATTTAAACCCTTTATTAGGGCTTATGATGGCTTATGTACCTCTGTGGCTGTTAGCCGTACATTTTAAAGCAGGGTTGGCAGAATGATTGCGTTACCATTACGCTCCTGGTTTGTCGGCTTGTCGCGACGCATTAAAGCGGCAATCCTTATTAGTACTGACAGTGTTTTTACCCTATTTGCCCTGTGGGCGGCTTTTTCCTTGCGCTGGAGCGATTGGTATCTTCCTAAAGGGGATGAATGGTATTTATTTGCCGTCGCACCTATGATTGCTGTGCCTATTTTTATTCGTCTGGGTTTGTATCGCGCCATTATTCGCTACATTGAAATACGCGCATTATGGACGATTATTCAGGCAACTACGCTGTACTCCATCATTTTTGCTTTTATTCTTTATGAATCGGGTATTAAAAGTGTGCCGCGTACGGTTTCCCTGCTCAATTGGCTGTTAATTATTGTATTGGTGAGCGGCAGTCGTTTTTTTGTCCGCTGGTGGCTGGATGATGTGTATTATCGTGTCAGTGACGACGGCGATGACATGGAACGCGATAAAAAAAATGTGGTGATTTACGGCGCGGGCAGTGCGGGTGTGCAACTGGCTTCTGCTTTGATGCATGGCGGCGAGTTTAAAACCGTTGCCTTTATTGATGACAATCCATTACTGCACAAACAAAAAATCAACGGCGTTAAAATTTGCCCGTTCGAGTCGTTAAGCTATTTAATGGAGCACCACCACGTTGCCAATGTACTGTTAGCTATACCATCAGCCAGTCGTGTGCGGATTCGTGAAATTATTGAGTTATTGGAACCTTATGCGGTTCATGTGCTGTCGATGCCCAGCGTGTCCGATATTGCACAAGGCAAAGTCACTTTTGACACCCTCCAAGAAGTCGATATTGCCGACCTGCTCGGACGCGACCCTGTTGAACCCGTCACCGCATTGCTGCAAGCCAATGTCACCAATAAAGTCGTCATGGTGACAGGCGCGGGCGGCTCTATCGGTTCGGAACTGTGTCGGCAGATTATGCAATTACAACCGCGTAAACTGGTATTATTTGAACAAAATGAATTCGCGCTGTACGCTATAGAAAAAGAATTACAGCAACGCAACATCACTGTGCTACCCGTATTAGGTTCAGTCACTAATGCGATTCGTGTGGAAAAAGTCTGTAAAACCTTTGGCGTACAAACTATTTACCACGCCGCCGCTTATAAACACGTCCCGATGGTGGAAAAAAACCCCGCCGAAGCCGTGTGGAACAATATTCTCGGCACACTGCACACTGCACAGGCCGCTATTGAGACAGGTGTGGAAACCTTTGTGCTTATTTCCACCGACAAAGCGGTGCGCCCGACCAATACCATGGGGGCGACCAAACGCTTTGCCGAACTGATTTTGCAAGCCCTGAGTAATAATGCCGATACTGCACACAAAACCCGTTTTACCATGGTGCGCTTTGGTAATGTATTAGGGTCTTCAGGCTCAGTCGTTCCTTTGTTTCGTGAGCAAATCGCCAACGGCGGCCCTGTCACTGTCACCGATAAACGCATTATTCGTTATTTTATGACCATCCCCGAAGCCTCACAGCTGGTCATTCAGGCGGGGGCAATGGGGCAAGGCGGCGATGTATTCGTGCTGGATATGGGCGAGCCGATTCGTATTGTTGATTTAGCCAAACGCATGATTCACTTAAGTGGCTTGCAAATAAAAGATGACGTGCACCCTAACGGCGATATAGAGATTCAATTCACCGGCTTACGCGCAGGCGAAAAACTCTATGAAGAATTGCTGATAGGCGATAACGTATCTAAAACCAGCCATCCGCGCATTATGCGCGCAAAAGAAACCATGATTCCATGGTCTGAACTGGAACAAATGCTGAAAGCTCTGGAACTGGCAACTAAAAATGATAATTTTGAACAAATGCGTGTGGTGTTACAACAAGCGGTAGTGGGCTTTAAGCCGCAATGTGAAATTGGTGATTTGCTGTGGAAACAGCGTAGAATTGACTAAGCGCAGGGCAAAAAAAACCTCCTGAAACATCCGTATCAGGAGGCAAAAAATCAAGCAGGTTCTAATGAGGAGATTCTGCTTGTAGTCATAACACTAGGAGGAAGTAAAAACTTTAAAAGCTTAGCTGTTACGCTTTGCTCTCATTACGATATTGCTATAGATAGCCGCACTCGCAAATAACACTGTTGAAATAATAAACTGCCCGGAAATGAAGCTCCAAATTCCGACAATGAACAGCAATCCAATAAGAATATCTTTGTTTAAGTCAGTCATGATTGTCACCCAAAAGTTGTTTTTTCATTAAGTATGTGCTTACTATACAGGCATATTTTTTGGATACAATACGCAAATTAATGAATGAATTGTTTCCTTAAAAGAAATAATAGCTACAGCCCTAGCATTTATTGGCGTTAAGGGCAATAACCATACATAAAACATTAATGATTTTTTTTAAAATGACCAAGACCATAACGTTCCTGTCATTTACATCTGTTAATAAAGGCAATAAACATGAGTAACAGCCCAGTATTTACATTCAGAATGAGTCATTAACGGTGGATAAACTAACCAGTATGTCGGTTTTTGTGCGCGTCGCCAAAGCGGGCAGTTTTGCAGGAGGTGCCAGTGAACTGGGTATTTCCAGAGCAATGGCGACCAAACATATCATGCAGTTGGAAGGCAGTTTAGGCACACGCTTATTCAACCGCACCACCCGCAGCTTAAATTTAACCGATGTCGGCACGTCTTATCTGGAACGATGTCAACAGGTACTGCTCGATGTTGAAGAAATGGAAGCCGCCGTCACCCACTTGCAAACCGAGCCGCGCGGGGTATTAAAAATCAGTGCGCCGCCTGTGATAGGCGCGAAGCACATTACCAGTGCCATCGCCGAATTTCTCAAAATACATCCTGACCTGACTGTTGATCTTATTTTGCAGAGCAGTACAGGCGATTTGATTGATGAAGGCATTGATATAGCGATTTATTTAGGTGATTTAGCCGATACCAGCATGGTAGCGCGAAAACTTGCCAGCTCATCAATGGTGGTGTGCGGATCGCCTGATTACTTGGCAAAACATGGTATTCCCAACACGCCAGAAGATTTACGCAACCACAGTTGTCTGGTGAACTGGGCAAGTTCTCCAAGAAACAAATGGAAATTTAAAAGTAAAACAGGCTATACCTCCATCAATGTATCAGGAAGAATGCAATCCAACGTCGCTGATGCAAACCGCATTGCCGCTGTTAATGGCTTGGGTTTAGTCATGCTGGCAACTTATGTAGTCGGGCGGGATATTGAAAAAGGCAAGCTAATTGCCGTGCTGGAAGATTACGCGCCGCCGCCATTAGATATTCATGCCGTGTATCCGCACCGTAAATACCTATCCGCCAAAGTCAGGCGTTTTTTAGATTTTTTACAAAAATGGCTAGAGCCGCGCGTGAATATGCCGAGTCCTGAATAATGACCTACCTCATAGACAAATGGAATGCCCTTCATAGCCAGTCAAATACTGGCGATGATCGCGTTACCGCCGTCTTAAACGAACACGCTTTTTTATTGCCGCAAACAGGCAGTGCCTTGGATTTAGCCTGTGGCTTAGGCGGCAACGCGGTTTTTTTAGCCCGACACGGCTTGGCAGTCACTGCCTTGGATATTTCCTCGGTTGCCATTAATAAATTGACCCGCTATGCCGCCGAACATAAGCTGACTATCAACGCTGACCAGCAACACATCACCCCTGAAAGTCTCAAAGCAAACCGTTTTGATGTCATTGTTGTCAGTCGATTTCTTGACCGTACCTTAATGAATGCGATAATAGACGCACTTAAGCCCAACGGATTACTGTTTTATCAAACCTTTACCCGCGAAAAAGCGACCGATACGCCACCTCATAATCCCGATTACCTACTGGCAAGCAATGAATTACTGGCGTTATTCGCCCCGTTGACCGCTGTTTTTTATCAAGAAAACGCCCTCATAGGTCAACAGCAACGCGGATTACGCAACGAAGCGCAGTATATCGGACAAAAAACTGGATAACATCATGATAGAAAACCTAGACCCAAAACGCGCATGGGATGTATTACAACAAAACCCCAATGCCGTGTTAGTCGATGTCAGAACAAAAGCAGAACACACCGAGATTGGTCATCCCATCGGTGCAATTCACATTGCATGGCAAGCACAGTTCGGGTCGCCTGTTAATCCCGACTTTATGACCGAAGTAGGCAAAGTAGCACCTGATAAAAACACACCTATATTATTACTGTGCCGCAGCGGTCAACGCTCCTTAAGTGCAGCAAAAGCCTTGGAACAAATAGGTTATTCAACCCTGATTAACATCATCAACGGCTTTGAAGGCGACCCCGACAGCAACCAGCAACGCGGCAACATAAACGGCTGGCAGTTTTGCGGTTTGCCTTGGCAACAAAACTAACTACACACCGCCCGACACCTGACAATTGCAGGGCACATAAAATACACCCAACACCGATTTATTAACCTTTAGAGAACTACCAGTGATTGAAAAATTAAGAAACATCGCCATCATCGCCCACGTTGACCATGGCAAGACCACGCTTGTTGACAAATTATTGCAACAATCAGGTACTTTTGCGGCGCATACCAAAGTCACCGAGCGCATGATGGACTCCAACGACATTGAAAAAGAACGCGGTATTACCATTCTGGCAAAAAACACCGCGCTGGATTGGAACGGCTACCACATCAACATCGTAGACACCCCGGGCCATGCCGATTTTGGTGGTGAAGTTGAGCGCGTTCTGTCGATGGTTGATTCGGTATTATTACTGGTTGATGCGGTTGATGGCCCGATGCCACAAACCCGTTTCGTCACGCAAAAAGCCTTTGCTCTGGGTTTAAAACCGATTGTTGTTATCAACAAAATCGACCGCCCCGGTGCGCGTCCTGATTGGGTTGTTGACCAAACATTTGACTTGTTTGACCGTTTAGGCGCGACTGATGAGCAACTGGATTTCCCTATTGTTTATGCGTCTGCCATTAACGGTTATGCAGGCTTAACGTCTGACACGACTGGCGGCGACATGATCCCATTGTTCCAAACAATTGTAGACAAAGTTAGCCCGCCACCTGTAAACATTGATGGCCCATTTCAAATGCAGGTCATCAGCTTAGACTACAACACTTACACTGGTGTTATCGGTATCGGTCGTATTCAACGTGGTGTCATTAAACCTAATCAACCATTGATTATCGTTAACCGCGAAGGCGTTGAACGTAAATGTCGTATGTTGCAAGTGTTTGGTTTCCACGGTTTAGAGCGCGTTGAAGTTGCTGAAGCCCGCGCAGGCGACATTATTGCCTTCGCAGGTATCGAAAAATTAGAAATTTCAGACACCATTTGTAGCCCAGAGTGTGTCGAATCTTTACCCGCACTGACTGTTGACGAACCGACTGTTTCGATGACTTTCCAAGTCAACAACTCACCGTTTGCAGGTAAAGAAGGTAAATTCGTTACTACCCGTCAAATTCGTGACCGTTTAGAAAAAGAATTGCAACATAACGTCGCGCTGAAAGTGGAAGACACGGCTGACCCTGATAAATTTAAAGTGTCAGGTCGTGGCGAATTGCATTTATCAGTGTTGATTGAAAATATGCGTCGTGAAGGCTTTGAAATGGGCGTTTCACGTCCTGAAGTTATTCTTAAAGAAATCGACGGCAAAAAATGTGAACCATTTGAAATGGTGACTGTTGAAGTCGAAGAAGAGCATCAAGGCTCTATCATGGAAAAATTGGGCGAACGTAAAGGCGATTTGACCAATATGGTTCCCGATGGCAAAGGTCGTATCCGCTTGGAATACATGATGCCGTCACGCGGTTTAATCGGTTTTCAAACTGAATTTATGACAGCAACTTCTGGTTCTGGTTTGCTGTATCACGTTTTCGACCATTACGGCCCCATGAAAGCAGGTGATGTAGGTAATCGTATGCGCGGCGTGATGATTTCAATGGTGTCGGGTAAAGCGGTAACGTATTCATTACACCCATTGCAAGAACGCGGCGAATTGTTGTTAGTGAATGGCGATGAAGTCTATGAAGGTATGCTAGTCGGCTTACATTCACGCACCAATGATTTATGCGTTAATCCATGCAAACCAAAACAATTAACCAACGTCCGCGCCTCAGGTACTGACGAAAGTTTAGTATTAGCGCGTATTCAAAAATTAACGCTAGAACAAGCGTTGGAATTTATTGCCGAAGATGAATTAGTGGAAGTGACACCTAAATCTATTCGTTTACGCAAAAAATTCTTAACTGAAAACGAGCGTAAAAGAGCGTCTAAAAGTTAATTATTTTTGTATTGAGCAAACAAGACCTGCGAGATTTTTAAAACCTCGCAGGTTTTTTTGTATCAGAAAACCAGTTAAGCACCCTATAAGAACCTCTACAAAATCAAGTTACGCTAACAAGGTTATCGTTTGGTTTATTCAGTCGCGGATGAGATTGTTACAGTGACGGTGATTACAGTAGGTAAGCGCGATAGAAATGAAGTTTATGATATTGCGCTTTCAAGGTTAAATGAGCGGTAATAAAAAACCGCCTTTGGTTTTGACTAGAGGCGGTTGTTGATTGGTATGTGAGAGGGTCACTTATCTTACGAGTTATTATGTCAGATAATGCGGAGCGGTAGGTTGGGTTGCGGCTCTTTCGCAACCCAACAAACACAATCAACAAATAATAATGCAATCATAATTGTGCGTGGTTGTGTTGGGTTGCCAAAAAGACGGCAACCCAACCTACACCGCTGAAAACGAACGTAAAAGAGCATCTAAGGCTTAATTATTTTTGTATTGAGTAAACAAGACCTGCGAGGTTTTTAAAACCTCGCAGGTTTTTTTGTATCAGAAAACCAGTTAAGCACCCTATAATTAAGTCTTTTAAGTTTTTAGAGATTATCATGACTTTTTCAATGCTAACAGAAACAGCAGCCAGTATTTCAGAATTAAAAGCTAACCCCATGAAAGTGGTTGCCAGTGCTGACGGAATGCCAATTGCTATCTTAAACAGAAACCAACCTGCTTTTTATTGTGTTCCCGCAAAGGCTTATCAAGCGATGATGGAATTAATTGATGACATGGCGTTGTTAGAAATTGTTAAACAACGGCAACAGGAAGAATCTGTCGCGGTTTCCTTAGATGACTTATAAATTGGAATTTAAACAATCGGCGTTGAAAGAATGGCAAAAGTTAGGGCATACCGTTAAAGAACAGTTCAAAAAGAAACTGAAAGAACGATTGAAAAATCCGCATATTCCAGCCGCCGCCTTATCAGGTGGTCAGAACCTTTACAAAATCAAATTGCGCCAACAGGGGTATCGCTTGGTTTATTCAGTCGCGGATGAGATTGTTACAGTGACGGTGATTGCAGTAGGTAAGCGCGATAGAAATGAAGTTTATGAAGTCGCGCTTTCAAGGTTAAATGAGCGGTAATAAAAAAAACCGCCTTTAGTTTTGACTGGAGACGGCTTGATAAGTTTTTAATCTTCGGGAGGTTTATCATTTAAAACTTTTACTATAGGGATAATTACAACCGCACCCACCGACATTAAAATAAAACCAGTCCATCCTCCAGCCCAATAACCTATTTCCAAAAGAAATTTGATAATATCTCTCACAACATCCAACCCAAAAATTGAAAGTATTTACAAGCCGACATCGTTTGATTCTTTTGGTTTGTCATTCATAAATTTATTCTACCTATTTCGTTCCTAAACTCCAGCGAGAGCAGGGCGTGATGGTGGAACGTATCACGCCGCAATACGATTATTGAGAGCTAACTAATGTTTTATAGTCTGGGTTGTAGTTCAGCAACGCAGTTAAATTAATGTTTAAATTGCCTCTTTGATAGGCTACACATTGATGGAAAGAAATAAACAAAAGTAGTAAATGATTCGTTCTTTCCGCGTCCGCTGAACTTAAGAGCAATGTAGAAAATCCTTGATAAACACTTTCAAGTTCAGTTTTAGAAGCCGAATCAACGAATTGTTGAATATCGTTCCCCGCTTCGTCTAAAGGCAATTCAATCCACTTTAAAATATGGTGTGTATCAATTGCTGCTTCAACAATAGCTACAGCTAATTCGCCCAATGTACTCCAAAAACCCATAGTTTTACCCTTGCTTTTAATTATTAATCCACTAATTCATAGTGTCCGCAATCTCTACAAACGATATATTTTTTATTATTGTCTTCAAACCAGCCAAAAGCCTTGTTAAATACTGTTTTAACTAAATCTACTAAGGCTTCAAGTGGAATAGCCTGTATAGTTGCAAGACTAATACCACCGAGACAGCCGCTTGATGCACCTGCCTTAAAAAAATAGTCGCCGCTATTACTTTTATTGGTAAGTTTCTCTAGTTTTCCTTTCGTTGTCACAAACGCTGACTTTTTACGACAGGAACGACATTTTAATAATTCAGCCATAATGGGTTTTAATTTTCAGAACCAAACACTTTGCCAAGAAATCCACCAATGACTAGACCAGCAAAAGTTCCAACAACAGGGACTACACTCCCGATAGCAGCACCTGCCGCAGCACCTGCCATCATCGATTTTTCGGATGCTGAGGCATTTTTTAAAGTTTCTAAAGCCTCTTTCCCTGCTTTTTTACCACAAGAAAGACACATTCCCTTATTACCAACAGGCACATCGTTTCCACATTGAATACACGCCATTTTTATACCTCTTAACTGTTTACATTGCCTAGTTTAAAAAAACTAACCTATTTTTTCCCAAACATGATTTTTAGATGGCGGATTATTTGGACATCCATTGTTTGACCCGCTTGCTTTCGGTGAGGGTATTGTGGGTGATTTATATTGTGCGCCACAAATTCTACATTGCCATGTTGCTTGAGCCATATTTTACCTTCTCTTATAAAAGTTAATTTTCGTAGTTGTACTCTTCCAGTTCCATTACATACAGAATGGGCAGAGATTAGAATTTTATTTGCGACCGCTTTACAAAATCCCACTAACCTTCTATTTTTTGTTTTGCTTGTTGACTTCTAATTGGCATTTTGCACAAATACCATTGTGATAATCACTTTTTGTACTGTTATGATAAAAATCAGAAAGTGGCTTTGTTTTACCACAATGACCACAGACCTTTGTAAGTGCGGCTGGCATTATATTCTCCTAAACTAACAATTAATTTTCGTCTTGGACTTTTTCGGTATCTTAAGTTATGAACTGCTATAGCCTCTATCTTTAAGAATTAAGCCAATAGCCATTTTTTCTTCACCTGTAGTTGACTTGAATTTCCTTATCAGATATTCATTATCACCACTCTCATATCTAGCCCGTATTTTGTTGATACGATCATCTCTTTCATTGACTTTGTTTTGTACAAAACCACCAAGTACATCCAACAACCCCATGCTATTCTCCTTCTTAAATTATCAATAGTAAGTATCGCTATTAGTAAATTAACGACATCAACATTCTAAACCTTCTAAACTTTGCTACAATCAAGCAAATCAGATACTTCATCGGTAAAGGCGAGATTATGTCGGTAAATGAAAAAATTAGGTTAATTCGAGAAACAAAAGGATTAACTCAAGAACAGGTTGCTGAAAAATTAGGTGTTTCACCAACGGCTTACGGTGATTTTGAACGAGGCGACAATGACCCTAGATTATCAAAGTTACAAAAGATTGCTGAAATCCTCGAAATGCCATTATCAGATTTGATTGATTTAAGCGACAAAGGAAATTTAACTATCAACTTTTCTAATCAAGAAAATAGAAAATCGCCTAAAAGTAAAATTTGTATTAGTTCATCAAATGCTGAATTAAAAGAACAGTTGTTGATTAATGAATTACAAAAAAAAGAACTCGCCATGAAAGACAGGGAAAATGACAACTTAAGAGAAATCATTGCCTTGTTGAAAAGAGAACCGCTCCCACCTCAGCCGATTTAAACAGCGCGAGGGAAATCATCGAACGCTGTGACATGAAACTGTATTCAGTGCATTACCTGCTTATTCACGGACTTACAGCCTTGCCACCGCTGACTTTGACACCGCTTTAAACCACTACCGAGAAGCCAAAAACCGCATAGCAGAAATAGGGCAATGGGGATTAATGCGGGTGATTGAACGGGATTTTCCAAACGGATAATCAGTAGAGACGCGATTAATCGCGTCTCCACATTTATGCGGTATAAATAAACTTGCCGCTATCGCTTATTCTGTGATGCTACGCATACACCGTCCACAAAAAACTATTTTTCGTGGACAAATGCCTGTTTATTTTAAAAAGTTATTTTTTAGTGTTACAGCATAGTGTTTGGCTTGGTCATAAGAAGCACCAGCGACCATAAAAACTGCCATGTCACCGCCTTCATCTATACAAGCAATGACACCTTTGTAATTGCCTTTTGTACCGACCACTTCTATTTCCCCCTTGGCTGTTATTTTAAAACCTGCATCACGCAGACTGTCGTTAGCCCGTTCAAGACACGCATCGGAGGACTTAGCCCATTGGTAATCCACAAACGGAGCTTCTGCATGAGCAAGACCTGTCACACACAAAGCAACAGCCGCTAATATCCCTTGTTTTAAACGATTCATCCTCTTTCTCCCCATTATTAAGCCGCCGCTAATGCTTGCTTTAAATCATCCAAAATATCATCAATATGTTCGATACCAATCGACAACCGCACCATATCTTCTGATACCCCTGCTTTCAATAATTCTACTGGTGATAATTGACGATGGGTCGTTGACGCGGGATGACACGCCAATGACTTGGCATCGCCGATATTCACTAAGCGCGTGACTAATTTCAGTGCATCTTGGAAATTTTCCCCAGCTTTACGTCCGCCTTCCACACCAAACGTTAAAATACCCGAAGCACGTCCGCCCATGTATTTATCAACCAATGGTTTATCTGCGTGGTCATCCAAGCCTGCATAGTTAATCCACGCCACTTTGTTATGACTTCTTAAAAATTCCGCGACTTTCAGGGTATTTTCACAAATTCTATCCATGCGTAACGCTAAGGTTTCTATGCCTTGCAGAATTAAAAATGAATTGAACGGTGAAATTGCCGCGCCTGTGTTGCGTAATGGTACGACGCGAGCCCGTCCGATAAATGCCGCCGCGCCCAAGGCTTCGGTATACACCACGCCGTGATAGGACACGTCTGGCTCATTCAAACGACGAAAACGCGCTTTGTGTTCTGCCCACGGAAATTTACCGCTATCAACAATCACCCCGCCGATACTGTTACCGTGTCCGCCTAAATATTTGGTCAGAGAATGCACCACAATGTCCGCGCCATGCTCAAACGGACGGCATAAATACGGTGACGGTACGGTGTTATCGACAATCAGCGGAATACCGTGACGATGCGCAATCGCTGCCAGTTTTTCAAAATCGGTGATATTGCCTAGCGGATTACCGACTGATTCACAGAAAATCGCTTTGGTGTTGTCATCAATCAATTCTTCAAAGGCATTGGCATCACGATAATCGGCAAACCGTGAGCTGATACCGTATTGCGGCAAGGTGTGCGCCAATAAATTATACGTTCCGCCGTATAAGGTAGACGCAGACACGATATTATCGCCCGCTTCGGCAATGGTCATAATCGCGTAAGTAATCGCCGCCATACCTGAGGCAACGGCTAACGCGCCGATACCGCCTTCTAATTCGGCAACCCGTTTTTCCAGCACGTCGGTGGTCGGGTTCATGATGCGCGTGTAGATATTACCCGCGACTTTTAAATCAAATAAATCCGCACCGTGCGCGGTATCATCAAACGCATACGAGGTAGTTTGATAAATCGGCACCGCAACGGCTTTAGTGGTCGGATCAGGTGTATAGCCGCCATGCACGGCAATCGTTTCAAGTTTCATACAATGTTTTCCTAATGTGTTACGTCGATACAGTTATGCACATAAATGCAATGCTATAAATTCTGTTGTTGTAAACTATGCGCTATGAGTTTAAACACCCACTATCGCGCATGAATACTATCAAAAAATTACTGACATCAACGCTGTTTTTTCTTTTATTGCTGACAGGTCATGGCGTAATCGCCGCAGACATTGACACCGCCGTAGACCGCAACCCTGTCAGTATTGAAGACTCGTTTCAAATCCTGTTTACCGCAACGGAATCCCCCGATGCCGCACCTGACTTTACGCCGCTGGAAGAGGACTTTACCATTCTCAACCAAAACCAAAGCAGTAACGCCTCGTGGGTCAACGGCAAATCCAGCAAAACCATACAGTGGACAGTGAATGTACTCGCTAAACATACGGGCACTATCACCATTCCCGTCATCAAATTCGGTCGTGATACCAGTGTTGCTGTCGCTGTTACCGTCACACCAAGCGACAATACCAAAGCCGTCGATAACACCAATCAGGATTTATTTTTAAACGTAGAAGCCACGCCTGCAAGCCCGTATCTGCAATCGCAAGTGCTGTACACCTTGCGCCTGTATCGTAGAGTCGATATTGCTCAGGCACAATTGACCGATCCCGAACTTCCTGATGCCGTGGTGGAAAAACTGGCGGATGACAGCAATTATGCGACGAAAGTCAACGGCGTGGATTATTCGGTCACCGAACGCAAATACGTTATTTTCCCGCAAAAAAGCGGCAAAGTGACCATTAAACCGCTGCGCTTAACCGCAGAAGTCGTCGTTAATGGGCGGCGCGGTTTTAACGGTCTTTTTAATTCCACACAAACCAAACAGATTGCCTCCAAAGAAATTACGCTGGATGTCAAACCTGCACCCGCTGCCTTCACGGGTTCGCATTGGTTGACCGCTGAACAACTGGAAGTAAAACAGGAATGGTCAGGCGATTTTCAACAAATGAAAGTCGGCGAACCCTTAACGCGCACGCTGACGCTGATAGCCAAAGGCGCGACCGTGGGTTCATTGCCTGAACTGGGTGCTACCAAAACCGATGCGCAATTAAAAACCTATCCCGACCAGCCCATTTTGAAAGAACAAAAAACCACCGATGGTTTATTAGCCCTGCGCGAAGAAAAAATCGCCATCATCCCCTCAAAA
>JAUYBJ010000212.1 GCA_030693155.1 Methylococcales bacterium | reverse complement strand
CTACCTCCTTACTCACCTGATCTGAATCCTATTGAACATAAATGGGCGCAGTCTAAGGCTCTCCGAAGACAAAAGGCTTGTTCCATTGATGATTTGTTTGTCCAAGCTTTTTAAATCATTTTATTGTGCTTTAGCCATAACATTATGTTTTGCTCCAAGCAATATAAATAACAACAGAAAGACTGTTGTGTACAGTAAAAAAATTATTTCACAGGCTAAGTTTAACACCTAGTCAACACCGCGTAAGTAACTAAATGACAGGGATTAACGGCACAGAAAATGGCTGATAAAAATGTTTATTTAATCGTTATAATTAGCACCCTCTTTTCACTCTGTATTCAAAAATATTCATCATGATTAAATGGAAATTGATGCTGACGACCTTGCCTTTTGTGCTGGTCATTTTGCTGTTGACTTATACCCGCGTACAAACTTTAAGTATTCCAAGTTTACTGGAGTTTTCTGATACCGCGCCTATCATCACTGCCACCGCGTTAGTTATCGGTTTTATGATGGCAGGGATTATGGCGGATTATAAAGAAGGCGAAAGACTACCCGCTGAACTTGCCTGTGCCTTACAAGCCATTGACGACTGCATTCAGGCGGATAGTTTTAATTTAAAAAAAACTGATTTTGTCACCCTCAAACACATGAATGCCACCCTGCATACCGCCGTTATCAATTGGCTGTTCAACAAAGAAACTGCGGAAAACAGCTATGCCGCCTTGCAAGCTATTATGGCGTTTTCGGGTTCATCGCCTACCTTTAAAAATAATGTCCTGAAAAATGTGGACGCACTCAGACGCAGCGTTACCCGTGTCGATGTGATTCGCCGCACTGATTTTATTACTACAGGTTACGCGCTGTTAGAAGTGTTTGCCACCATCACACTAGGCTTATTGATATTCGCCAATTTTAAAAACCCCATCGCGCAATATCTGGTAGTCGGCTCTATTTCCCTGATTTACATCTACATGATTCGCCTGATACGCGATCTGGATAATCCCTTTGATTATGAACAGGATGGGAATTGTGCGGGTGCGGCGGAAGTGGATTATTTTCCACTCACCGAAGCACAACAAAGGTTAAAGCACTTTATTTAACCTCAAAATCTTGTCCACGAAAGACACGAAAAGCACGAAAAAGTAACTTAATTTTGGTATTCTTGGTGAAATAAAAATTAATAAAGTCTGCATAATTGCTTCTATTTTTCGTGTCTTTTGTGTTTTTCGTGGACAACAGCTCTTATGATTTATTTAGCCGTTAATGGCGTACCGTTAAACGCAATACCCGCCCAGCCATCACGCATAAAATTTCTGATATTCTGATGGTCTGACCCATCAGGATGCGACAATACATCCACACGGTAATAGTCACCGAACAGGTTTAAAGTTTGCTGTTCGGTGAGCTGATGTATCTGCGCAAAGGCAAAAATTTTACACGAGCCTTCATTCGTCCCAGCGGCACTAATTAATGCCTGTTCAGCTAAACCATTGCTGAATTCGGTCGGTTGATAATCATAATGTTCAGTAATCACAGCGATAGTGTCATTAAAACTGACAGGTGTGTTGTTGCGGATTGATTCTAGGAATATAGTAAGTGACATCATTGCAAAAATAGTAAATGAGAAAATAAACTCGCCGCCGTCTAAAGCGACCAAGCGTGAACGAACGCATAAAGATAACAGAAACGCCCCATCTTTCCCATGCAGACACGCATTCATACCCACATATTACAAAGAGGTTCAGTACATGAAAATTCTCATCACAGGTGGTACAGGTTTAATCGGACGCAAACTGTGTGCGGCTTTACTAACAAAAGGCTATGAACTGACGGTATTAAGCCGCTCACCTGACACCGTAACAACAAAATGCGGCGCGTCGGTGCAAGCAATGGCAACACTCGATGAATGGACACCTGACATCGTATTTGATGCCGTGATTAATTTAGCGGGCGAACCCATTGTAGACGCACGCTGGACAGACGAACGCAAACAACGTCTATGGCAAAGCCGCGTCAGCCTGACAGAAAAACTGGTGCAACATATCAGTAATGCCAACCGCAAACCCAGCGTATTATTAAGCGGCTCAGCAACAGGGTTTTATGGTGATGGCAGTGATAATGTCCTCGATGAATCGCTGCCTGCTGGCAGTGATTTTGGCGCACAACTGTGTAGCGCGTGGGAAAACGCCGCACAAGCTGCCGCTGATGCAGGTGTGAGAGTCTGCTTATTACGCACAGGCTTGGTGCTGGATGCAACGGGTGGCTTATTGGGCAGAATGCTACCCGCGTTTAAATTGGGCTTAGCCGCCCAACTCGGTAACGGGCAACAATGGATGAGCTGGATACATATTGATGACTACATTGCTATCGTCTTATTATTGCTGGAAAACACCCAAGCCGTCGGCGTGTATAACATGACCGCTCCCGAACCCGTCACCAACCAACAATTCACCAACACCCTAGCTCACGCTTTACACCGCCCTGCCCTGTTTGTCGCCCCCGCGTTTTTATTGAAGCTGATGCTGGGTGAAAGAGCAGAATTATTACTCGGCGGACAGCGGGCATTACCCACCAACGTACAGGTGCTAGGCTATGATTTTCACTATGCAACGCTTGAACAAGCCTTAACAGCCGCACTGAATCATTAACAGGACTCGCTTATATGACCGTCTCAGCCCAACCAGACAGCACCAGCTCCACGCCCAAAGTCACCTGCTTTCATGACGGCAAATGTCCCATTTGCAATATTGAAATCAATGCCATGAAAAAACTCGATACAGCAGGCAATATTCATTGGGTGGACATTTCTCAGGACAAAGCCGCGCTGGCAAAAGCAGGTTTAACCTATAAACAGACCATGGATAGAATGCACGTCATCGACGAAAATCAGCAACTGCAATCAGGCGTACGGGGTTTTTTACAGGTGTGGAAACAACTGCCCTATTATCGACGTATCGCCCCCATTATCGAGAACGTACCCTTATTATTACCATTGATGGAATGTTGCTATCGTATTTTTGCCCGCTATCGTTTGCCGCTGACGGGCAAACAACAAATTAAAGAATAACCCTCATGAATCAAATAAATCCCAATAAACTATTGCTATCCAAATGGACAGCCGTTAAACCCAAACAAAAAGAACGTCATTTTATAGTCACCAAATTAATCCGTGCAGAAAATGAAGACATTATCGCTTGTCAGTTGGAAGCCGTTATTAACAATAATAGCTACGAAATTGCTTGGCAGACTCTCAAAGATTCATCTTGCTGGTTGATAGGATGGCAATAAAATGACAAACCGCTGAATTTTATTGTTTGGCTGATGATGCCGTGTCTCATCACAACGTTCTTAACGCGCAGCCCCGTGGTTGGGTTGCCGTCTTTTTGGCAACCCAACACAACCACGCATGATTATGATTGCAACTGTTATTTATTCATCGTGTTTATCGTGTTTATCGTGTTTGTTGAGTTGCGAAAGAGCCGCAACCCAACCTTGTATATTAACCCTAAACAAAAGCCCAAGAAAAAATAGCCCGAAAAAGCTATAGTAAGACTGATGTACTGGGGAAGCCGACGCAACCTGAAGCCAAGAGCTTGTGCGTAGAAAGGCTCCCCGCCCTCGTCATCCATGCCGTGGAGTATCTGAGACCTGTAAGCGACAGCTTCTGAGTCTGCATTCACAAGGACGGTAGATGAAGTGTCAGGGTCGGGAAACCAGTAATTATCATAACAAAACTATTGATCAGGAAAACGAAAAATGAATATTGCAGGTCTTGATGTCAGTGCGAAGGAGTTGGTGGTTGTGGTCAGCGTTAAAGGCAAAGCAGGCAAGGCTAAAACCTTTGAAAACACCGCAACAGGTCATCAAGCCATTATCCGTTTGCTGTCAAAATATAAAGGCGAATCAAGAGTTTGTCTTGAAGCAACGGGCATTTATCATTTTGATCTGGCCGTTGCACTCAGCCGTGCTGACGGTATTGAAGTGATGGTTATCAATCCAAAAGTTGCCCATAACTTCGCTAAGGTGTTGATGAAACGCAGTAAAACCGATGCGGTGGATGCCGCTATTTTAGCCAGTTATGGTGAAAGCATGCCGTTTGAAGCCTGGCAACGCCCTGCCGATGACACCATCACCTTACGAGCCATTGCCCGACGGATCACGGCGTTAACCAAGCTGAAAACACAGACTAAAAACCAGATTCATGCCTTGACGGCCATCCGGGAAACACCTGACATTGTGATTAAACACATCCATGAACTGCTGGATGTTCTGGAAAAACAAATCAATGAGCATCGTGACAGTGCGTTAAAACTGATTCGCCAGCACGCAGAACTATCTCAGGCCTTGGCGTTAATCACCAGTATTAAAGGCATCGCCAACGCCAGTGCCGTACAAATACTGGCAGAGCTGATGATCTTGCCACCCGATATGACGGCAAAACAATGGGTTGCATTCGCAGGGCTGGATCCTCGACAGTTTGAATCGGGCAGCAGCGTGGCGAAAAAACCGCGCATCAGCAAGGCGGGCAACAAGTTCATTCGTCAGGCAGTGTATATGCCCGCACTGGTAGCAACCCGCTATGAAACCCATATTAAAGCGTATTATCAGCACTTGATTGGTGACAATGGGTTGAAAAAAATACAAGCCGTGTGTGCCGTTATGCGTAAATTATTACACGCCATCCATGGCATGTTGAAAACCAATAAAACGTTTGATGGCGGCAGGTTTTATTCCTTACCCGTTCAGGTTAATTCACAATCTATTTTGTGATTTTTGAAATATTTGGCTTGTGTTTAAAGAGAGTATCTACGCGACTGTATAGTTGGCAAAAAATCGCAGTAAGTCTGCCCTTTTTAATTTCTTCTTCGTGGCTTTTCCATCTGTACCAAGGCTGTATAAATGGAAGATGTTTTTTGCTATGTCTAGGCTCTGTTGACATTTGGTAAAATCGCTAACTATATCAGTAAGTTATGATTTTGCTATATGTCTATAACTGCTTGTTTCTGAATGACTATTCCCGAAATGTCAACAGAACCTAAGCCGACTACGTTAATATTCATCTCGGACTCCTCTTCGTGCCGTTGTTTATCTCAGTGGTGCATTATGACACCAGCAGCAGCGGGAGAGGAGTCCATATCATCATCCTATGTAGCGCATCTTATCGCGTTCCTTAAAATAAAAGTCGAACATCGCGTCGTAGTATAATGCGCTTCGACTCTACACACTAACTCATAGAAATTAAATAATGAAAAAATTACTATTATTTTTACTATTATCTCTGATCGTCATTTTGTTTTTTCCAATTTCCAACTTAATCGGCTTACAGGGACACAATAATCCTATTCCTGTTGTTTCTGGTAGATCCGATAACTTTGTCAGAGTTTCGCAGATTTTACAAAATAAGTGTGTCGATTGTCATTCACCTGACATGACTCGAATGCCGATTTATTCAAATCTACCCATTGCTAAACAACTCATAGCAAAAGATATTAAAGAAGCTGGAGCGAGACTGATTCTATCTAAAAAATTTTACAGCGGTGAAGAAAATATTACGCCACTGATGCTAGCTAGATTGGAAAGTGTCACTCAAAATGGCAGTATGCCGCCAACACAATATCTGCTGATGCACTGGATGGATAATCTAACAGCTGACGAAAAACAAAGTATGCTTAATTGGATTACCGAGGAACGGACAAAATTACCTTGGAGTCAAGATGCTATAGACACATTAAAAGGTGAGCCTGTGCAACCATTACCACTGAAAGTCAATCTTGATCAAGACAAGGTCGCACTAGGTGATAAACTGTTTCATGATCACCTACTATCTGGAGACAACACTCTGAACTGTGCATCTTGCCACGATTTAACTCGTGGAGGTACCGATCAGTCCAAAGTCGCTACAGGTATTCGTGGTCAACAAGGATCAATCAATTCGCCGACCGTGTATAACGCCATGTATAACATAACCCAATTCTGGGATGGGCGTGCCAAAGACCTACAGGAACAAGCAGCAGGACCAGTCGCCAATCCTATGGAAATGGGTGCAAAATGGGATGATGTCGTCGAAAAACTCAAACAAGTCAGCGAATATCAGAAAGATTTTGCCAAGTTGTACCCTGAACAAGGTTTGACCAAAACGGCAGTCACTGATGCCATTGCCGTTTTTGAACAATCGCTAGTAACGCCCAATGCTCGTTTAGACCAATATCTCAGGGGTAAACAAGATGCTTTGACAGTTGATGAAAAGCAAGGTTACGAATTATTCAAAACCAACTGCGCCTCATGTCATTCTGGTCCAGCACTCGGCGGATTATCTTTTGAAAAAATGGGAGTCAAACAAGATTATTTCACACTGCGCGGTGACTCTCTGACTGAGGCCGATAATGGTCGCTTCAATGTCACTAAGCAGGAAAAAGATCGTCATTTTTTCAAAGTACCCGTATTGCGTAATATTGAACTGACCTTTCCTTATTTTCACGATGGTTCAGTTGATAATCTTACCGATGCAGTGCGAATTATGGGTAAAATTCAGGTGGGCAAAAACTTTACCAATAATGAAATTGGCAAAATTGTCGCCTTCTTAAAAACACTTACTGGGGAGTATAAAGGCAAACCCCTTACGCATTTGACGACCGAAGACATCAAATAAAGCTGTAATGCGATAAGGTGTGTTACATAGGTAGCACGATAGGATGGGCTGAGGCACGAAGCCCATCAATCGCGACAGATGGGCTATTTTGCCACAAAAACTTATAAAACTTTATAAGGAGTCACATCATGGCTTTACACGCACAGTCTTATTTAACTGAAGCCGAGTATTTATACGGCGAACAATTCAGCGACATTAAGCACGAGTATATTCACGGTGATGTGTATGCAATGGCTGGGGCGAGTCGTAATCATGAACGCATTTCCAGGAATATACTGACGGCATTAACCATTCATTTAAAAGACCTGCGCTGTGAGCCTTTTATGTCCGATATAAAAGTCAAAGCCGATGGACACTTTTTCTATCCTGATGTATTAGTCGTGTGTGATGATGAACAAGGCGATGATTATTACACTGAAAAGCCTGTGATTATTGTGGAAGTGCTATCTAAAGGCACGCGCCGTAATGATAAAAGCCTTAAAATGACGACTTATAAAACGCTGCCCAGTTTGCAGGAATATGTTTTAATCGAGCAGGATTTTGTTGATGTTGAAGTGTGCCGCCGTGAAAATGGCTGGGTTTCAGAACATTATTTTTTAGGCGATGAGGTGATGTTTACATCATTGGAGTTAATCTTAACCGTCGCCGATATTTATGCGCGTGTTAATAACGAAGACATGAGCGATTATTTACAACAGTTAGCCAACGAACAGAGTGTTATCCCATGACTATAAAACCGCTTATTATTGCCACGCTGGAAAGCGCGATTAATCACTATTTGTCTTTAGATGATAATGTCAGTAGCATTCTCGCGCCGTTAGCGGGCAAAGTTGTTGCTATTACGATTACGCCTTTTAATGAAACTATTTATCTTTGCCCCACGGCAGATAGTATTCAATGCTTGGATTATTTGCCCCAGCCTGCCGACACCCATTTAACAGGTTCATTGATGGCGTTTGGTTTAATGGGCTTGAGCGGTAAGCCGATGAATGCGCTGTTTTCAGGTGAAGTCACGATGGAAGGCGACACCCACACAGGACGTAAATTTCAGGAATTATTCGCTAAGCTGGATATTAATTTAGAAGGTAAACTGGCACGTTACACAGGCGAAACCGTTGCTCATAATCTGGCGGAATTTTTTCGCGCAGGTAAAAACTGGAGCAAAGAATCACTGGATACGTTTAAACTCAATGCCAGCGAATTTCTGCAAGAAGAAACGCAAGATTTACCTGCGGTTCCCGAAGCGGAGATGTTTTATACCGAGGTGGATGAATTGCGCACCGACCTCGACCGCTTGCAAAGTCGCATTGAGCGGCTGGAAAAATAGTCATTTAATAGGCTTAACCGCATCATTTCAGCACGGATTGCTGAAATTCAGAACCCACGGACAGTGAATATTGTTATCAACCTGAAGGTCATTCGTGATTCATCCAAAAATAGTGTTTCGTTTAATCCATATTAGCTGGGTTCTGGTTCTGCATGGACTGGATGAAATTGTGTTAAAAACCCATTTATTCCGTCCGATTCGCTATCTGGCGATTTTTTCACCTTATTACTGGTTAAAACGTAAATCTGAACCGCGCGGCGTGCGTATTCGTCACGCACTGGAAGATTTAGGCCCTATTTATGTTAAGTTCGGTCAAGCCTTATCAACACGCAAAGACTTATTATCCGATGACATAGCGGATGAATTGGTTAAATTACAAGACCGTGTACCGCCGTTTGGTAATGAGATGGCACGCGCGATTATTGAAGCCGAACTGGGCATGAGCATCGCGGAAGCCTTTGCTGAATTTGACCCGACTCCCCTCGCCTCCGCTTCGGTTGCACAGGTGCATACTGCCGTACTGCACACGGGCGAACAAGTGGTCGTTAAAGTATTACGCCCTGACATTGAGCAACGCATTATTTCCGACATGGGCTTGTTGCATGAATTAGCACGGATTGCGGAACGTTTTTGGGCAGATGCCAAACGTTTACGCGCAATAGAGGTAGTGGCAGAATTTGAACGTACTACGCTGGACGAGTTGGATTTAGTGCGTGAAGCGGCAAATGCGGCAAAATTACGCCGTAATTTTGAAGGTTCAGAACTTATTTATATTCCTGAAATTCACTGGTCACTGACGCGCAAAAAAGTCATGGTAATGGAGCGCATACACGGCATTCCCGTCGGTGATATTGAAGCATTAAAAGCGGGTGGCGCGGATTTTAAATCACTGGCAGAACGCGGCGTGGAAATATTTTTCACCCAAGTATTCCGTGATAATTTTTTCCATGCCGATATGCACCCAGGTAATATTTTTGTCGATTTGCCCAATAAATATATCGCGGTAGATTTTGGTATTGTCGGTACGTTGTCGCTGTCCGATCAACGTTATTTGGCGGAAAATTTCTTAGCGTTTTTCAATCGTGATTATCGCAAAGTGGCGGAAATGCACGTTGAATCAGGTTGGGTTCCTAGCGGCACGCGCATTGAAGAATTTGAGTCGGCGATTCGTAGCGTTTGCGAACCTATTTTTGAAAAACCGCTGAAAGATATTTCCTTTGGGCAATTATTATTACGCTTGTTTCAAACCGCACGGCGATTTGATATGCACGTCCAGCCGCAATTGGTGTTATTACAAAAAACCTTGTTGAATATTGAGGGTTTAGGGCGTGAGTTATATCCTGAGCTGGATTTATGGCAAACGGCAAAACCGTTTTTAGAAAGTTGGTTTCATGACCGTATCGGCCCTAAAGCGAAAATCACCCGCATCATTAAGCAATTTCCAGAATTTGCTGAGCAGTTTCCCGAAATTCCTTCGTTACTTTATAAAGCCTTGGATAATGCCGCTTACGCGCAACAACGCGCGGAAGCACAACGACGAGAAATGGAATTATTGCGCCAACAAATGGAGAATAATCACACCACCACGGTGTGGGCGATGATTATCGGGGCAGTGATGATTAGTGTGGCGGTGTTGTTTCAATAAGCGGGAATCGTTTTAAAACCCGTCATTTAAATGCACCCTGTTATGCCCTCATTATTGGATTCTACTGGTACGGGGTACGCGGAATGCGTACCCCGCAAATACGGCTCTTACGGCTTGTAATCCGTGTATGACACTACGCTTTTTTGACAAATTCTGATTTCAACTGCATTGCGCCGATGCCATCAACTCTACAATCAATATCGTGATCGCCGTCAATCAGGCGGAGGATTTTAACTTTAGTGCCTACTTTAATCACCGATGACGAGCCTTTGACTTTTAAATCTTTAATTACCGTCACATTGTCACCATCTTGCAGTAAATTTCCATTAGCATCTTTCACGATAAGTCCTTGTTCGGCTTCCTCGCCTGTGTCTTGTCCCCATTCATGAGCGCATTCAGGGCAGATGTAGAGTTTGTTATCTTCGTAAGTGTATTCTGAACCGCATTTTGGACATGGAGGCAAACTGCTCATGTAAATATCCTGTTTATTAATAATTATAAAATAAACGGTTATTGTAACCTGATTCTAAACATCAGTTGCCGCCGTTCAAAAGATTCTCGGACACTTCAGCTTAAATGTTAATATGAGACATTCGCATCTTGCTCCCGATTATTCAGGATAAGCTGTTATATTTAATCCGTTGGCAATAAAAAAATGGAAAGAAAAAGGAAAGACAAAAAATAACCCTTTTGCAACACATTAACAAGCTATTGATTTTTAATACAAATTATTTATGAGGTTTTGAGTTTTGTCTACTGTACAAGATATTACCAGCCCGATGAGCGCGTCGGAAAAAAAGGCTACTTGGTCATTGGCAAGCGTTTATGCGTTGCGAATGCTGGGGCTATTTATGATTTTGCCCGTATTACCGCTGTTTGCCGAACAATTGGAAGGTTCAACACCCGCGTTGATTGGTTTGGCGATGGGTATTTATGGCTTGCCGCAGGTGTTGTTACAAATTCCCTTTGGTCTGTTATCCGATAAATTCGGGCGTAAAAAAATTATTCTGATTGGCTTGTCGTTATTTTTTATCGGCAGTGTTATCGCCGCATTATCCAGCACTATTTATGGTGTGTTAATCGGTCGGGCGTTTCAAGGTGCGGGTGCGGTGTCGGCGGTGGTGATGGCATTAGTGGCTGATTTAACACAGGAAGTGCATAGAACGAAAGCAATGGCGATGATTGGCGCGAGTATCGGTGCGTCATTTGGTATCGGTATGGTTGCAGGGCCGATTATTTCAGGCTTTGGGGGGGTGCAGATGGTGTTTGCTGCCACAGCTGTATTAACGCTGTTGGCGATGTTGTCGGTGCTGTATGTCGTGCCGAATCCGCAAAAATCCAAATTACACCGTGATGCCGAATTTGTCCCTGCACAGGCGATGAGTGCGTTAAAAAATCCTGATTTATTACGTCTGGATTATGGTATTTTTGTGCAACATCTTCTTTTAATGGCGATTTTTGTCGTTGTGCCCTCGTTAATGCGTCAGGCAGGTTTACAGGCAGGGCAGGAATGGCAGGTGTATTTACCTGTATTTGCCACCTCAATGGCGGTGATGATTCCGTTCATTATTCTGGCAGAAAAAAAACGCAAGATGAAAGCGGTGTTTTTAGGAGCAGTTGCGGTATTGGCATTATCAACGGTGGGCTTGTCGTTTCTGCATGATGATTTAATCAGTATTATCGCCTTGTTGTGGGTGTTTTTTTGCGGCTTTAATTTATTGGAAGCCACCCTGCCCTCGTTAATTTCCAAAACTGCACCCGCTGATTTAAAAGGCACAGCAATGGGTGCGTATTCCAGCTCGCAGTTCATGGGGTTATTTTTAGGCGGCGCGTTAGGTGGCTGGTTTAATGGGCGTTATGGCGTGACCGCAGTATTTTTATTTTGTGCAGTCATGGCATTCAGTTGGTTTTTGGTGTCATTGACCATGAAACAACCGCGCTACTTAAGCAATATGCTGATTTCTCTGGAAAACGTCAGTGAGCAAACCAGCACTGTATTTATGAGTCAGTTATTGGCGATTGCAGGCGTTGTGGAAGTCACTGTGCATCATGAAGAAGAGGTAGCCTATCTTAAAGTCGATAGTCATCTGTTGAATAAAGACCAGTTACAAAATCTGATTGAGCAATACACCAGCGTCTAGGCTAGACTTTTCTGGTCATTTCTTCAGCAAAACAGGCAAAACAGCCGCGTCCCTGTTCTTTGGCATGATATAACGCCGCATCGGCGTTATCCATGAGTTCATCCACACCACTACCATGCTGTGGATGAATTGCAACGCCAATACTGACTCCGATAAAAACTTCATGATCTTTTGACAGGATAAACGGCTGACTTAAGGTATGGATAATGACCTCGGCAATGTGGGCGACATCTTCACAACGACGGGCATTTTCTATTAATATCACAAACTCGTCGCCGCCTAAACGCGCCACTAGATCAACTTTGCGCAAGCGGACTTTAATACGCTTGGCGACTTGCTGTAATAATTCATCACCTGCGGCATGACCTAAGGTGTCATTAACGACTTTAAATTTATCCAGATCCATCATTAACACCGCCATTTGGCTACCCGTGCGTCGATTAAGCTCAACACCGTGTTTCAGACGTTCCTGTAACAGGCGGCGGTTGGGTAATTGCGTTAATTGGTCATAAAATGCCAGATGATGAATGTATTCTTCGGTGGCTTTGCGCTTAGTAATATCGAAAAGAGTGGCTACATAATGGGTCACGATATTGTCGCTACTTTTTACTGCTGTAATGGTCAGTTGCTCTGGATAGACTTCACCATTTTTCCGCCGATTCCATATTTCGCCTTGCCATGCACCTGTGTCATGTATGTCTTGCCATATCGCCTTATAAAATTCTTTATTCTGGTGTTCCGAATGTAATATGCGTGGTGTTTTACCGATAATCTCATCCGCACTGTAGCCAGTAATCCGCGTAAATGCCTGATTAACATTAAGAATAACTTCGCTGGCATCGGTAATCATCATGCTTTCTTGTGATTCAAACACGGTGGCGGCAATATGTAGTGCCGCTTCAGCTTGTTTGCGCTCGGTAACGTCTCTATTGCTTACGCGCCTGCCAAGGGAATGACCCTTATCATCAAAAACAGGTCTACACAAATGTCCGATATAAGCGATAGAACCATCTTTTTTTATGATTTTAAAATCCAACTCATCGGTATCATCTATTTGATCAAAGAAATGTACCTTTCCTGCATGGGCATCCCATAATTTTTCATCATCAGGATGGATTATCTTTTTCAGAGGCAAATTATCGGCTAAAAATTCTTCCGCTGTATAACCGCTTATTCTTTCGCATGAAGGTGACATATAAATCACCTGTCCGTTTTTGTCCACCCAGTATTCCCAATCGTAAGCAAAATCAGCCACTGTTTTAAACTTAATTTCGCTTTCTTTTAATGCCTGTTCTACTTGTTTGCGGTCGGTAATATCGCGTGATGAATTGAACAGAGCCTGCCTGCCGTCCAGTTCAAGTGGGTAACTGCTGACCTCGACATCAATAATGTGTCCATCTTTACAGCGGTGGAGGGTCTCGAACAGAATGCGCACTGGTTGAGCCAAGTTCTGCCTGACTACTTGAATACATTCTTCAGTGGAGAAATTAGCATCCCATTGTGTCACATTCATACCGATCATCTCGTCACGGCAATAGCCCAGCATGGTACAGAATGAATCGCTGACTTCGATGATATTGCCATCGAAGTCAAGGATATGAATGCCGTCACTGGCATTGCGTAACAGTGCGCGGTTTTTTTCGCTTTCTCTTTGCAAAGCGCGTTCAGCTTTGGCTCGCTCAGTAATGTCGCGAAAGATCCACACTCTGCCAACCACTTCACCATTTACGCGTTCCGGAATGGAATATCGCTCAACGATTTTTCCCTGCTTGAAATTAATAATATCAAAGGAACTGGCTGCTGGTGTGTGGTACAGCTCCTGCACTTTATGCAAAAAACCAGGCGCATCGTCCAGTTGATTCAATACATACAACAAAGCGGCATTATTATCATTAGCGGCGATAATTTCATCGGTGATATGCCATAAGTCGATAAACTTCTGGTTATACAACACCCAGATATTATTAAGGTCAACGACCAATATGGCATCACTGGAGGATTCCAGTGTTGCCGATAGCAACGACAAGGATTTTTCTATTTTTATTTCTGCCTGTTTGCGTTCAGTAATATCAATAAACGTCAGAATTAAGTTATCTTCAAATAAAATCCCTGAAATCACCACGACGCGCACATCACCGTTTTTGCAGGTCACGTTATATTCGCGCGGTTCTATATCTATTGCACACTCTATCGCTTGTTTAATGAGACTTTCCCATACTTTCATCACCTCGTATCGGTATTTTTTATCAGGATACGCAAGCAAATACCACTGTTCGAGATCAGGTATATCATCCAGCGTGTAGCCAAACAGCTCTGTAAATCGGTTGTTAATATAAAGTAATTCACCCGTATTTTTTGCAAAAACCAGTGGTAATGGCATTTTCTCAACCAATGCGCGGAACTTGTTTTCACTGGCGCGTAATTCGGCTTCGGCGTGTTTATGCTCGGTAATATCCATACAGGAGCCTATATAACCGAGAAACACACCATCATCGGCAAAACGTGGCATCCCCGTATCGAGTAACCAGCGATATTCGTTATCATAACGACGTAAGCGGTATTCCATTTTAAACGGTAAACGCGCGTCAAATGCGGTGACGTAGGTGTCCAGACAATGTTGAAGATCATCGGTGTGTACGCCATCTGCCCAGCCATTACCTATTTCCTGTTCTGATGTATGTCCCGTAAAATCCAGCCAGCCTTTATTGAATTGATAACACAGCTTATCGGTACCCGCCAACCAAATCAGTACAGGCGCAGAATCAGCAAGTAAACGAAAACGGCTTTCACTTTCTTGCAGTTGCTCAGTGAGTCTAGCGGCAATGCGTGCGGCGGTGATACGCGTATTCAAATAGGAATACGATAATAAAAACAATAAGGTACTGATGAAAAACCCTGTAATCAGCGTAGTCCATGCTTTGCTGTAATCCGCTACGCCAGCCCCTGCAATTTGTTCAAACTGTAATGTCCAAATTGTGCCGTTAAAGTTGCTGGTGAGCCGAAAGTTTACCAAATCGGGAGTATCGCTAACATTATCAGACAATCTTTTATAACTGTCATATAACAGATGCTCTGCTTGGGTATTATCACCGTCATAAACGTACAACCGCACTTGTGCTGCTTTCTTCGCCTGCACAGGTGACACAATATTAGTGAGCAAATCATTGATGCGAAAAGGGCTGTATACCCAGCCGAACAGCGCGGCACGGCGTTGTTCTACAGTGTCTATGGGTTGATTTTTTCTGTATACGGGCATATACATCAATGTGCCTGCCTGAACATCTTTATCGGTTTCCTGTACCAAGGTCACTCGCCCCGACAGGGTGACGGTGTTTTCATCACGCGCCCGCTGCATTGCAGCACGGCGCACGGGTTCGGAATACATATCATAACCAAACGCGCGTAAGTTACGGGCGGCAAATGGCTCTAAAAAAATAATTTAGGAGTAAGTTTCGCGTTTATCCTCTGGTCGCACCTTATAATCAGGAAAACCTTCGGCACGAATACGCGCCAGATGTGCTGGCAGTTGTGCCGCGGGAATCCATAATGAAAAACCCAAGCCCTGAATACCGTTAAAATATTCATTAATACGCAAGCGTTTTACATAAGATTGCCACTCTTGTCGCGTGACTGCTTCTGATGCGGCGAACATGGCGGCACCACTTAACAGGGTTTGTTCATGGGCTTTCAATCGCCCTTCTATTTTCAGTTTTATTTCTTCACTGTCGTAAACAAATTGTTGATAATTACGCGCCTCTACATCAACTTTCATCCAGTAACTCACCACGCCAGAGGCGATTAGCCCCAGCAATAAAAGTAACCACGTTAATAGCTTATAAATAGAGTGCATCAGATAACAATATCATCGGGTAAATAGTGCGATTAAAATGGAATGATGGGTTGCGTATGACTACTAGGTTCTGTTGACATTTGAAAGTTACATCCCCAAAACATGGCGATTTTGGGATGACATGAAAAATCGAATAGAACTGAGTGATGAAGAATGGCAAGCGATTTATAGCGTGTTACTATTGAATCGACGGGTTTA
>JAUYBJ010000084.1 GCA_030693155.1 Methylococcales bacterium | reverse complement strand
CTCCCTCCAACATCGCCGATAATCCAGTTGCGGTAGTGAATCCGTTAGTGCATATCAAGTAATCAGTGTATATAGCTAAATTTTCTCTGTTCATCTTTTAATAGTACGCTTTCGGGGCGAGGTGTGCGTAACATCAGTTATTCATTGTAATCATAGACACCAAAACCGTGCTGTTTGACCAGCTCATCACGTTCGGCAGATTTAAAATCTTCGCGTACCATTTCAGCCACCAATTCAGCAAAGCTGATTTTGGGTATCCAGCCCAGTTTGGTTTTGGCTTTGCTGGGATCGCCCAATAAGGTTTCCACTTCAGTCGGGCGAAAATAACGCGGTTCAACTTGGACGATACATTTACCCGCCCCATCATAGCCTCTTTCGGCTATGCCCTGTCCTTCCCAGCGGATGTTTATTTCCAGTTCCTGCGCGGCAAACTCAATAAATTGGCGTACGCTGTATTGTGTGCCTGAGGCGATAACAAAATCTTCGGGCTGGCCTTGTTGCAGCATCAGCCATTGCGCTTCCACATAATCTTTCGCGTGTCCCCAGTCGCGCAGTGCGTCCAGATTGCCCAGATATAAACAGTCTTGCAAGCCCAGTTTGATACGCGCTAACGCTCGCGTAATTTTGCGCGTCACAAAAGTTTCACCACGCACAGGCGATTCATGATTGAACAGAATACCGTTACAGGCAAACATTCCATAAGCTTCACGGTAATTGACGGTAATCCAGTAAGCGTACAACTTGGCGACCGCATAGGGTGAGCGCGGATAAAACGGCGTGGTTTCGGTTTGCGGTGTTTCTTGTACCAGCCCGTATAACTCGGATGTGGATGCCTGATAAAAGCGGGTTTTCTTTTCCAGCCCTAAAATGCGTATCGCTTCCAGTATGCGCAACGTGCCGATAGCATCAGAATTGGCGGTGTATTCAGGCACTTCAAACGACACGGCAACATGACTTTGCGCGGCGAGATTATAAATTTCGTCAGGCTGGGTTTGCTGAATAATGCGGATCAGATTGGATGAATCGGTTAAATCACCGTGATGCAGAAAAAAACGTACATCATCTTCATACAGGTCGCGGTACAAATGGTCGATACGCGCGGTGTTGAACAGCGACGAACGCCGTTTAAGACCATGCACGATATAACCTTGCTGGAGTAAAAATTCAGCCAGATAAGAGCCGTCCTGACCAGTAATGCCAGTGATGAGCGCGACTTTTTGCGAACTATTCATTAACGGACTCGTTTCAAATAACCATCGGGGGCGACAGTGATTAATAATTTATTGTGAATGCTGGTATCTATTTCAAATTCATCATGGGTTTTTAAATATTCCCACACGGCGGTTTTAGGATTATTGCCTTGTCCCCAAGGTCTGTCTGGATACAAATTATCTGGCATATCTTCAATAAGAGTATCAAACACCACACAATAACTGCCCACGCTGGTTAAGGGGGCGTAGGCTTTCAGTTCTGCCAGTGCATGAGCGTGAGTGTGATTAGAGTCTAAACACACCAGCACCCGCTGTTTGCCTGCGGCTTTGGCGTGGACTTGGGCAATGATGTCATCGCTAATGCTCGAGCCTTCAATCATACTGATACGTTTGAACAGCGGATGGGCTTCAATGGCGGCGCGGTTATGCGGACGGATGTCGATGTCCAAGCCTAACACTTCGCCCTGATTGCCAGTGCAACTGGCAATTAATTCCAGCATCGAGGCGGAAAAAATCAGCGAACCGCCGTGGGCGATACCCGTTTCAATGATTAAATCAGGTTGCACTTGCCAGATAATTTCCTGCATTGCCACCATATCTTGCGGGTATTGAATAATGGGTCTGCCCAACCATGAAAAATTATACGAATATTTTGGAGCAAGCGAGGCTTCCATAAAGTCAGCGGCACGGGCCTTTAAGGTTTCATCTGCACCGATGACGGCAATACGTTGTTGGACTTCTTGGTCAAAATTCACGGTGGTCTACCTGTAAGTAAGTAAATTGGTTGTGGGTGGCGGCGATAATTTCGGGTAAATAATTGGAATTCATCACAAAAATACAATCGCCTGCTTGCAAATTACTGATTGCTTCGTCTGGCGCGGATACTTGTAACCCTGTGCCTGCGATAAATTTATGTTGTTTGGCGGTGTTAATGTCGATTACCCAGTCAACCGTCACGCCCGCGCGTTGTAAATACAGGGCAAAAATCACGCCTTTAGATGCACCGCCCCAAATCGCCGTGCGTTGATTATTGGCAAGTGCCGCAAAGCGGTTGATGTCCGCTAAAAAATCGCTGGGAAACTGCACGCGGTCTTGCGTCTGGCACACAGGCGTTTGTAAGCTGGCTAACTCCGCGACCACATACAAATACTGCCCGCCGAATACCCGTCCGCTATCATACACTGTGCCGAATAAACGGTGAAAATCGGCAAGGCGAAAATAATTAACGTGTTCGTAAAAAATATCAAACCACGCGCGGCGTTCCATAATCCAATCAACACACGGTACTTCAATATAAATCTGTCCCTTGCCGCCATTGGCTAACGCTAGTGCGCGTAAAAATGCTACAGGATCAGCGATATGCTCCAGTACATGGCGCAAAATCAACGCATCCGCCGTTAAACCTGAATCAGCGGTAAAACAGGCTTTGATCATGCTAGGGTTGTCGCCTTGATAAGCGGGGTCAATGCCTGTGACCTGATAACCAGCCTGTTGCAGCACTTCTAAAAAATAACCTTTGCCGCAGCCGACTTCCAGCAAGGTATTATCTGCAAAATGGCGGTGAATAATGGCTTGCACATCGTCCAAATGCTGACGAAACACCCCTGAACAGGCTTGTTCATTTTGATAATCGGCATCGTATTGCAGCAGGTTGGTATCAAACGCGGCATTAAAAATCAACCCTGTATCATCGTCCTGTACCAGCTGCATATCCCCTGTAGGGCAAGCCAGTGCGGACGCGCTATCGGCAAACATTTTGTTTTGAAAAACGGGCAGTCCTTGGACGCAGAATAGTTCACGGTGGCTCATGGATGTCTCATTGGGATACTGTTAATGGGAGTACAAACCTAGGTTTGTATTCCTGCGGTGTTTTTAAAATACGGTTCACCCCAAAACGCCATGGGTTCATAATCAGGGTAGGGATAATAGCCTAGGTTTAACACTAACTCGCTGTTTTTTTCCTTTAGCCAGTGTTCAACCAAACAGCGTACTGAGATGGGCTGACCTGAGCAGATGTTTACGGTCTTGTTTACGTCTTGATTCATTGCCAGTTGAACTAATTGCTGAGCGGCAATTTCCACAGGTAAAAAATCGCGTAATTGTTCGCCGCCTGACATATTGAACATTTTATCACCGCGAGCAATTGCCTGTTGCAGTTGGGTGTACAGTGAAGTTGGAGCTTGCCCTGCACCATATAAATAAAATAACCGCGCCCACGTCAGTGTAAACGGGTGGGTGGTTTGTAAAAATTGCAGTTGCTGATGCAACGCTGCTTTGGCGTAAGCGTAGGGGTTGACAGGTTGGGGTAATAAATCGGCGGATAAACTGCCAGAACGCATTCCGTATTCAAAACACGTTCCTGCGACCACCACCGCAGGTAAACCCTCGGTAATCAGCTGTTTAAGAAACGCATACTGTTTCGGTAATTCGGTTTCAAAATGATGCAGGGATTTATAGTTGGGCAAACCGTCCCACGCTAAATGAATCAGCACATCGGGACAGCCCAGTTGTTGCCAAGCGTTATCATTGGGTTGGGCAATATCCATCAGCACTGTGCGCACAGACTCATCTAAAACCGACGCATGACGCACCACTGCGACAATCTCCACGTCGGTCGCTTGTAGCGCGTTGATAACATGACGACCAATAAACCCCGTCGCACCTGTAACAGCGATTTGCATGACTTATTCAACCGTCAAATAAGGCACGGCGGTGACAAACTGTCCGCCCCAGTCACGAATATACGCCAGTTGCGAGGTGATTTCGGTGCGTAAATTCCACGGCAAAATCACCACATAATCAGGCTTGGTGTGTTGCAGCTGGATTTCATCGACGATGGGAATGCGGCTGGCAGGTAAAAATTTGTGCTGTTTTGCAGGATTACGGTCAACGACATAAGGCAATAAATCAGGGCGCACGCCTGCATAATTCAATAGTGTGTTGCCTTTTGCCGCCGCGCCGTAAGCGGCAACGCTTTTGCCTTCGCGTTTTGCGGTGATTAAAAAGCTGACAAAATCATCTTTTACTTTATCGGCACGCGCTTGAAACCCGCTGTAAAACGCAGGTGTGGTCATGCCTGCTTCGGTTTCTTGCGCCAATAATCGCGCTACATTTGCGCTAATAGCGCGTTCACTTATATCACTGCGTTGTGCGTACACGCGCAAACTGCCGCCGTGAGTGCTGAGTGCTTCGACATCAAACACCTGCAAACCGTTATCGGCAAAAATACGTTGCACGGCGGTCAGCGACAGGTAGGAATAATGCTCATGATAAATAGTGTCAAACTGATTATCAGCAACCAAACGCAATAAATGCGGAAATTCAAAGGTGGCAACGCCTGCGGGTTTTAATAACAGCGCGAAACCACTGACAAAATCATTAATATCAGGAACGTGCGCTAACACGTTATTGGCGGCGGTTAAATCGGCGGCTTTGCCTTGTGCGACTAAAGTTTGCGCCAGAGCTACGCCGAAAAAATATTCCACAATGTCTATGCCTTTGGCACGCGCCGCATTGGCGGTGCTGGTGGTGGGCTCTATGCCCAAGCAATGGATGCCGCGATCTTTAACGTATTGCAATAAATAACCATCATTTGCCGCCACTTCAATTACCAATGAATTGGCAGATAACGCGAAGCTGTTAATCATGCTGTCTACATAGTGTTCCGCGTGTGCCAGCCAACTGCTGGAAAATGAACTGAAATAGGCATAATCAGCGGCAAATAATTCATCTGCGTTGGCGTAATCTTCGGTTTGCACCAGCCAGCATTCGGTACACACCAAGACGCGCAACGGATAATGTTTTTCAGGTGTGGCTAAACGGGATAACGTTAAATAGGCATTTGAGGGCGGCGCAGCACCTAAATCAATAAACGATAAACTTAATTCACTGTGGCAGTGGCGGCATTTCATAATGCGATTCCCTGAAAATCTGAGCTGATAAAAGGATGATTCTGGTCGCGGGGCGATAAATCAATAATGGGTAGTCGCCATGCGATGTTTAAATACGGATCGCTGACCTGTAAACCGCGTTCGGCTTCTGGATGATAACTTGCCGTATGCAGATAGAGTAACTCACAATCAGGCGTTAAGGCTTGGAATCCGTGCGCGAAGCCTTCGGGTATCAACAGGCTTTTACGATTTTCCGCACTCAGCATTTCACCGTGCCAGTGTAAAAAAGTTGGCGAATCGCGGCGTAAATCCACCGCAATATCCCATATTTCACCGTGTAAACAACTGACAACTTTGGTTTCTGCGTGGGGCGGCAGTTGGAAATGCAAGCCGCGCACTGCGCCTTGTTGCTTGGTCAAGGTGTGATTCATTTGCGCCATGTGTTTGACTACGCCCGCGTCACGAAATTCCTCCGCACAATAAAAGCGCGATAAAAAGCCGCGAGTGTCGCTGATAAGCTGTCGTTGTACGACCTGCAAACCTGCCAATGGCGTGGGAATAAACTCAAATTTTGCCATGGGTATAATCGTCAATTTGTGCCAAGGTGACTGCCTGCATAGCTTGCCCTTCGCGCCACGCTTCATGCCACGCGAGGGTTTTTTGCAAGGCAGTGGCTAGTCGCCAGCGCGGTTGCCACGGTAAACGATGTTTCGCCTTACTGCTATCCAACGTTAAATAATGCGCTTCGTGGGCTTGGGGTGCGCTATCACATTGCCAGTGTAAATCAGGGCGGTGTTCGGCGAGTTGTTCCACTATCCACCGTACCGAACGGGCATCTTCAGGCAGTGGGCCAAAATTCCATGCGTCGGCAAATTCTGCACCGTCGGTGTACAAGCGTTCTGCCAAGCGCAAATAACCAGACAATGGTTCTAAAACGTGTTGCCACGGGCGGGTGGCTTCGGGTGAACGCAGGGTTAATGACTGCTGAGTATCAAGGGCGCGTAAAAAATCGGGGATTAATCTATCAATCGCCCAATCACCGCCGCCGATAACATTACCTGCTCTGGCACTGGCGAGAGCGACACCTGCACCGTGTAAGAACGATTGCCGATACGCGGCAGTGACTAATTCTGCACAGCCTTTGCTGCTGGAATAGGGATCAAAACCGCCCATGGCTTCGTTTTCACGATAGCCCCAGTGCCATTCCCGATTTTCATAGCATTTGTCGGTGGTGACATTGACCACCGCTTTCACGCTGGACGTGGCGCGAACGGCTTCCAATAAATGCACGGTTCCCATGACATTAACGCTATAGGTTTCAATGGGTTGGGCGTAAGAATAACGCACTAAGGCTTGCGCGGCTAAATGCAGCACGATGTCGGGCTGTGCGGCTTGCATGGCATTTTTAAGCTGTTCGGCTTCACGAATATCGCCGATGATGTGCTTAACCAAGCCTTGTTCAACGTTTGCCACAGTAAAAAAATTGGGTTCGGTGGGTGGCGATAGCGCGTAGCCTGTGACTTTCGCGCCCATAGCCTGCAACCATAAGGCTAACCAACCGCCTTTAAAGCCTGTGTGTCCTGTTAAGAATACTCGTTTGTCTTGCCAAAAATCGTGATTCACTACCATATTTTCCACGGTGCTTTGCCGCTGTCCCATAAGGCTTCGAGATGATTTTTGTCGCGTAAGGTATCCATCGGTTGCCAGAAACCCTGATGTGAATAGGCGCGTAATTCATCAAGGGCTGCAAGCTGCATTAATGGCTCACTTTCCCACGGGGTATCATCATCGGCAATCAGGTCGATACAGCGCGGCGATAATACAAAAAAACCGCCGTTAATCCATCCGCCATCACCTTGGGGTTTTTCAATAAAACCGCGCACGGTGTCGCCGTCCAGATGTAACGCGCCATAACGACCAGGTGGTTGTACGGCGGTAATAGTGGCTAATTTGCCGTGTTGTTGATGAAACGCCAGTTGCGCTGATACATCAATATCGGCAACGCCATCGCCGTAAGTAAAACAAAAAGCATCTTCGTCCTGCACATAATGCGCGACCCGTTTTAAGCGTCCGCCTGTCAGGGTGTCATCCCCTGTATCCACCAGCGTGACGCGCCACGGTTCGGCGTGACGCTCATGCACTTCCATTTTATTGTGCTGCATATCAAAGGTGACATCGGAACTGTGCAGGAAGTAGTTGGCGAAATACTCTTTAATCACATAGCCCTTGTAGCCGCAGCAAATAATAAAGTCGTTGATGCCGTGCGCGGAGTAGGTTTTGAGAATGTGCCACAGTATCGGTTTGCCGCCGATTTCGACCATCGGTTTGGGGCGTGTGGAGGTTTCTTCGCTGATTCGTGTCCCTAAGCCGCCTGCGAGTATGATTGCTTTCATTCGGTAATTGCCAAAAAGAAGGATTTAGGATGTGCAGGATAATTGTGTGTCCTGTTTTGTCGGCGATTATAACCACTATTAATGGCTAACACTAGGCGATACAGGGTAAGCCAGCGATTTACGGCATGACTCATTCAATTAAGTGAGTTGTGATTTAACAGTAAAAAAGAAGCATCGAGGTCTTGAATCAATTGCTTTAAACAAGACCACGATACTTTTGAGGGTGACGGGGGTAAGTCGCTGTGTAAATTTTGTATCAATGCACTCCAGAACGGACTGCACCTGAGAATAGACGCGACACATTCACCTTAAGATTTATCTTTCAGATGTTCGACATTGACGGTATCCCAGACCGATTCAATAAAATCGGTTGTCATTTCGGGCATTCCGTCTTGAATCCAGCGCACGATGACGTTGGCGATATTGGGATAAGTAATATGTACGCCATGTTGGTTATGCAGCCAATGCTCAATCACAGCCGCATCTAAATTGTAGGTGGAATGACCGTAGCCCAATTGTGCCAAAGCAGCACCATTGGCAAGCTGTTCCATTTGCCCGTGTATCGGTTTGGCGAGAATTTTTTTGCCTAATTGCAAACATTCACTGGCAAGCTCAAACCCTGAGTTACTGATAACACCTTCGCAATCAATCAGATTTTTCTGGAAGCCGTCGCGTGACAGCGGGTAGATGATAACGTGATCAAAAGTAGAGGTGACCGTTTCAGGTGTGTAAAAGTGAAAGGTAAAGTCAGTAAACGGGGCTAATAATTTGACGACATCTTCGGGATCTTCAAACGGCAGATACACCACGATTTTATTTTTAATCGCGGGCAGGGCGGTTTTGGTTTCAATAATCGGCGGCAAAATGGGTTGTCCGAAATGATGCCAATGCAAGCCGATACTTTTTTCGGCAGGCGCAAAATATTTCAGTACCAGTTCCGCAACGGGATCTGCGTGTTCTCTGGGCACTTTATATTTGAACGCATATTGATGACCAATAGCCAGTGCCAGCTTTTTCTGTTTTCGAGCAGCCCATGAGGTGACAGGTTCAAAGTCGCTGATGACTAAATCATAATCGCTTAAATCAAGGCTGTTAATGTCCTTGATAAGTTGCAGTGGCTGAGCTTCAGTCGCGGTTTTTAAAAAATTGATGTTGCCTTTATGAATGCTGAATGTCAGACCTGTGCGTAATTGATAGTCCTTGAAAATCTCCATATCAAAATATTTTTCTGCGGGTCTGCCGCTAAACTGAAACGTGACATCCATCCCTGCCGCGTAAAGCTCCTTTGCCATGACTCTAGCGCGAGTGATATGACCATTGCCCGTACCTTGTACACCGTAAAAAATTTTCATAAGCCCAACAATTCTAAACTGAATAAAGCCGTACTAACTCCCAACACAGCACCCATCAAGGTATCGGTTGGAAAATGTACTCCTAAAATAACGCGCGAAAAGCCGATTGTCGTCGCCCACAGATACAGTAAGACAATCAGTGATACGTCTGTGAACGACTGAGAAAAATAACTGATTAAGGTCGCCATCATAAAAGCGGCGGAGGTGTGACCTGAGGGAAAGCTGAATTTGTCAGAGGGAATAATGGCACTGACAAAATTGTCCAACGCCGCCGCAGGGCGATTGCGTTTGAAACTGTTTTTTAATACAAAATACAGCGGGCGTTCGATGAGAAAAGCCAGCAAAATGGCGTGTAAAAACGGGCTGTCAATACCTTGGTATTTAGCCAGCAGTACCGCTAATAACACATATAACGGGCCATCGGCTGTTTTAGAGAGTGTACGGGCAATTTTGGTTAATGAAGCGTTTATTTTGACATTGAGCAGCCAAGTAAACAGAGATACATCGTATTTGTGTATGGAATATAGTAGTTTCATTTTTCATCCTCCGGTCATCGACAGCAACTATCGACCGCGACCTGTTGCCGTCGTGAAAATCATTGATTTTCGGTTGTTATTATTGAATTGTTTTTGCTAAAGATTAGTGTGCTGGTGTGACAAAAAGATGAAACTTTGTTGACGTTTTTGTGACAGTGACGGATGAAAAAAAATGTTGATATGATTGAACAGGTTTTGAATATTCATTGCTAATTGTATAAAAAACAGTTAAAACTACTGTCATACAGTTAGGCATCAGGTGCCGACTGGATTGAACTTTTTCTACAGAATATCGACTAATGAAGTTACAGTATGCTGATTGAAGGATACTGATAATTTGATAGATAATCGTAAAGAAACGACTTATTTGCTGAGTGTATTCATTGAATTCCGTGCTATCAGGGATAGTTTTTGGAGTTCGGTCAGCGTTATTTTGACGAGTGGTCTGGTCTCATTTGAACCCCAGTAATGTACAGGGGAAAAGGTGATACAACATGGAATCGTACCGCTCTTTACTTGGTGAAAACCTCACCGAGCATTGAATAGATAAAAAGGTATATCATGCGATCATTGCTATTAGTTTTAAAGATTGTTATTGCTGCATCGTTACTCACACAGCCGTTTGAATCTTTGGCAAGTGCCAGTAAGATAAACAGCGCGAAAAAAGGTGTGCGAAAAAATGTGTCGCGTGATGCGGGCAATTTGTGGGAGCGTATTCGCTTCGGAATGCAAATTCCTGTATTTAGTGCGTTACCGCCTGCATCTGCACAAACGTTGCCAGTAAATGCAGGCAAATTGCAAAAAACCAAGCTGATTAAAACCACACTGTTGCCCGCATCAACGCTCAGTCATAATGAAATGACACGCACCAAGCTCAACGAACCAACGAGCGTAGACGATAAGCGTAAAAATAAATCCCGCCTTTCCGCCGATATACAAAAACAGATTGTTGATTACGTCAACGATAAATCGCCAAGCTCTGCCTCCGCTGTGCCAGCAACACGCATTCGGACGCAAATTCAATTTCATCCGCGAACAGACAAACTGGATGCTAATGCACAGGCTGAAAAATCTGAGACCAATGCGATGATTGAAAAAGCCGTTAAGCGCACCCCACTGATTGTAAAAACAGTGGCAACCATTACCACGCAAACAATAAACGTAAAATCAGGGCAGGCAACCCCCGCTGACCCCGCGCAGATTAAAGATGCCCACGCACTGGCTAATGAGCGCATCAACAAGCAAATCGCGTGGTATTCGCAACGTCCCAGTTATTTGCAGGAAGTCGCCGAACGCGCCCGACCTTATCTTTATCACATCGTCAGTGGACTCAGTGCCAGTCATTTACCCGCTGAATTAGCCTTATTACCCATTGTCGAAAGTGCCTATCAACCCACCGCAGAATCGCCTAAAAGTGCAGCGGGGTTATGGCAGTTTATGCCCAGCACAGGACTGGATTTTGATTTGGCGCAAAGTGAGCGTTATGACGGCAGGCTGGATATTGAAGCCTCCACACAAGCCGCCATTCGTTATTTATCGTTTTTGAAACGGCATTTTAATGGTGATTGGTTATTAGCATTAGCCGCCTATAACTGCGGCTTGGGCAGAGTCGATGATGCAATCAGTAGCAACCGTGCCAACGGCTTGCCAACCGATTACTGGTCATTGCATCTTCCCGAAGAAACACAGGATTATGTGCCGCGTTTTCTGGCGTTATCCAGTATTTTTGCCAATCCTAAAACCTATGGCTTAAAACTGCCCGCCGTTAAAAATGAACCTTATTTTGTCAAAGTCAAAGTTGATAGACGTTTTGATATTGATTACTTATCGAAAAAACAACTGACGGTAATTGCTGAACTGGCGAATCTCAGTTATGAACAGTTCGTGCAGCTTAATCCCGGTTATTTAAAGCCGACATTAGAAACTGATGAGCCGTTTACCTTATTAATGCCCGCCAGTAATGCCAAACAATTGCACCAGCATCTCAATTATGTAGAGCAGTTTATTGCTGAACCCAGCATTAGCAATGCCCCGTTGCAACAAAGAGCGCAGGCAGATGACGCGCATAATAATCTACCGATGGCAGTAGCCGCATCATTGCCGAATAAATTACCGCAATTTGCCAGCCCGATGTTATCGCTTAAACTCAATACGCCGCAAACCACGCCGCGTATACTGACCACGTTCCAGCCTATCACACTGAGTGCGTTACAATCGGCAAGTACCCTACTATGATTTGCACAGTCTGAGTCTTGGAGAATTTCCACTGCACTATAATGTGAATGGATAAACGCCCGTGTTTCATGGATAATGCGCCACTATTCAATTGATTTTTTAACTGACACAGTGTAGCAATGAAACAAACGATAGAGACTCTTATTCTGCAAGCCGTTGACACCCTTAAAGCCAACGGCGACCTCGATATAAACACCCTGCCAGCGGTAACGATAGAGCGTAGCCGCGATGCTCAGCATGGTGACTTTGCTACTAATTTGGCTCTTATATTAGCCAAAGCAGCTAAAACCAACCCACGACAACTGGCTGAAAAAATTCTCGCCGCGTTACCTGCACATAATGCAGTCACCAAAGTGGAATTGGCAGGGCCGGGTTTTATCAATTTCTTTATCAATCCCGCCGCGCAATACGCCATTATCAACACCATTCATGAACAGGGGCGTGATTTTGGCTTAAGCACCGTCGGCTCGGGTAAAAAAGTACAAGTCGAATTTGTGTCCGCCAATCCCACTGGCCCGCTTCATGTCGGACACGGACGTGGCGCGGCTTATGGTTCGGTGGTTGCCGATTTATTGCAAGCGGCAGGTTTTGAGGTTGAGCGCGAATACTATGTTAATGATGCAGGTCGGCAAATGGACATTCTGGCGACCAGCGTATGGCTGCGTTATTTAGAAGAATGCGGCGAAGTGTTTGTATTTCCCAGTAACGGCTATCGTGGCGATTATGTGCGTGATATTGCGGCGAAAATTCATAAAAACTCCGCCAATGCGTATCATCAACCTATCGCTGCGGTGCTGGACAATATACCCGCCGATGAACCCCAAGGCGGCGATAAAGAACTGCATATTGACGCATTGATTGCCAAAGCTAAAATTTTGCTGGGTCTGGAAAACTATCGTGCAGTATTTCAAGTCGGTCTGCATGATATTCTGGAAGACATTAAAGCCGATTTAAGCGAGTTTGGTGTAAATTATCAGCACTGGTTTTCTGAACAACAATTAGTCGATGACGGTTCGGTTGAAAAAGCCCTGAATCGCTTGCGTGATGGCGGGCATTTATACGAAAAAGACGGTGCAACGTGGTTTGCATCCAGCGAATTAGGCGATGAAAAAGACCGCGTAGTGGTGCGTGAAAACGGGCAGTACACTTATTTTGCCTCCGATATAGCCTATCATCATCATAAACTGGAACGCGGTTTCGACCAGTTGATTAATGTCTGGGGCGCGGATCATCACGGTTATATTCCGCGTGTGCGTGCCGCGATTCGTGCCTTGGGCGCGGATGACAACAAATTAAAAGTATTATTAGTGCAGTTTGCCACCTTATATCGCGGTGAAGAAAAAGTGCAAATGTCCACCCGTTCAGGTGAATTTGTCACCCTCAGACAATTGCGCAATGAAGTCGGCAAAGATGCGGCGCGGTTTTTTTATGCCATGCGTCGATCTGAACAACACATGGATTTTGATTTAAAATTGGCAACGTCAAAAACCAATGAAAACCCCGTATTTTATGTGCAGTACGCTTATGCCAGAGTGTGCAGCGTGTTACGCCAGTTGGATGAAAAAGGTTTTCAACGCAATGTACAGCTCGGTATGGATAATTTAACCTTGCTAAGCGCGGAACATGAAATTGCTTTATTAGGTACGTTAGCCCGTTATGCAGAAGCTCTGGAAAAAGCCGCGTTGCAACACGAACCGCATTTGTTAATCAACTATCTGCGTGATGTGGCGCATGAGTTTCATACTTACTATAATGCACACCAATTTTTGGTGGAAGATGCGCCGTTGCGTGATGCCCGTTTAAATCTGGTGTGCGCCGTCAAACAAGTATTGGCAAACGGTTTGGGCTTGTTAAATATCACTACTCCTGAAACTATGTGACATGGCAAAAGACTATAAACACAGAATAAGCGGCAAAAATACCTTGAAGTTACAGGATTTCGATCCTGTAAAAAGTTTGAGCGTGTGGAAATGGATGCTGGTGACTGCCTTGGCTATCTTGGCGGTGGTTCTGATTGTTTATGTGAGCGGCATCGGCTTGAAAGACGTAACACCTGACCCGATTGCGCAAGTGATACCCAAGCCTGTTGACCCTGAAAAAAAGCCTGAACCCGACGCGATAAAGCCACCTGACCAACCAAAACCCGTGCAGTTTGATTTTTATACCATTTTGCCTGAAAAAGAAGCGGTTGTTCCCGAATATGAAATTAAAACCCGTACCCGTGAAGAACGCTTAGGGCAAGCGAAAGCGACTAATTACATTATGCAGGCAGGTTCTTTTACCTCTGCTAAAGATGCTGAAAAAATGCAGGCGAGACTGGCGGCAATGGGGATTGAATCCAATATCCAACGCGCAAAAGTCGGTACGACAATATGGTATCGCATCAAAATAGGCCCCTTTGAACAGATAGCCAGTGTTAATACGCTGAATGCCCGCTTAAAACAAAGCGGCATTGACGCGCTGGTGACTGAAAGCGGTAAATAATGCCTGAAAATCTATAGTAGGCAACCGTGTCGCACCGACTAATCCACGCTAACAACATCCATTACTCGCACTCATCATCCTGTTTATTTGTCCATCACACTATGAAAAATTATTCGCTATTGTTATTACTTATTGCCTTGACAGGCTGCGGTCAAGTTGGGCCGCTGTATATGCCTAACGACCCCAATCCGCCTATCACCGTACCTAAGGAACAGCCTGCACCTAAAGCAAGCAACACCCAAAAAACGTCACCCGCCACCCAATCCGAACCTGAAAAAACCAAATAATAGTCATGGATTACTTTAATTACCGCAACAACGAACTGTTTGCCGAAGAGGTGGCAGTTGCCGACATCGTTTATAAATACGGCAGCCCTTGCTACATCTATTCCAAAGCCACGCTGGAAAGACACTGGTGGGCGTTTGATTCCGCTTTTGGCGAGCAGGCGCATTTAATCTGCTATGCCGTCAAAGCCAACTCCAATATCGGTTTGCTCAATGTACTGGCGCGGTTAGGTTCTGGGTTTGATATTGTGTCCTTAGGCGAACTCCAACGGGTACTTACGGCGGGTGGTGATGCGAAAAAAATCGTGTTTTCAGGCGTAGGCAAACGGGAAGATGAAATTTTAGCGGCGTTAAAAATCGGCATCGCCTGTTTTAATATCGAAGTCAGCGACGAACTCGACCGCATTAACGCACTCGCCGAACAATTAGGCGTAATCGCGCCCGTGTCGTTTCGCGTTAATCCCGATGTAGACGCTAAAACTCATCCGTACATTTCCACAGGTTTAAAAGAAAATAAATTCGGTATTGATATTAATGAAGCGGTCAATGAATACCGCCGCGCCGCCGCCATGCCGCATATTAAAGTGGTCGGCATCGACTGTCATATCGGCTCACAACTCACCGAAACGCGCCCGTTTTTAGACGCGCTGGATAAAATTCTGGCACTGGTTGCAAGGCTGCAAGCCGAGGGTATTGAATTAGCGCATTTAGATTTAGGCGGCGGTTTAGGTATTTGCTACAAAGACGAACAACCGCCCGAACCCGCTGAGTACATTCAAGCAGTATTAGAAAAACTCGGGCAGAATAATTTTAAAATTCTATTAGAACCTGGCCGTGCGATTGTCGGCAATGCAGGGATTTTAGTCACCCAAGTGGAATACTTGAAACCCACCGCACACAAAAATTTTGCTATTGTTGATGCCGCAATGAATGACCTGATGCGTCCTGCGTTGTACAGCGCGTGGCAGGACATTATTCCCGTCAATCAACACAGTACCGCCACCGCGCAACACTGGGACATCGTAGGGCCTGTGTGTGAAACAGGCGATTTTCTGGGTAAAGACCGCGTATTGCAACTCAGTCAAGGTGATTTATTGGCAATACGCTCTGCGGGCGCGTATGGTTTCAGCATGAGTTCTAATTATAATTCCAGACCGCGTGTTGCTGAAGTGATGGTCGATGGCACGCAGGTTCATTTGATTCGAGAACGCGAAACCATTCCGCAATTGTGGGCAGGCGAACATTTGTTACCGTAGGGAAGTCACCGATGAGCAAGCAAAAATTATCATTACAAGAGCAGTTGTTAAAATCGGGTTTGGTGAGTACCGCGCAAGCCAAAACCGCCAAAACCAATAAGCACAAACAAGTGCAGCAACAGCGCAAAAATAACGTGGTCGTGAATGATGATGCCAAAGAACTGGCACAACAAGCCCGCGCCGAACAACTGGCAAGAGACATCGAGCTTAATCAGCAACGTCAGCAACAAGAACTGAAAAAACAGTTGCTTGCGCAAGTCAAACAACTGATTGAGCAAAACAAACTCGCCAGAGATGAAGATGGTGTTGCTTATCGGTTCACCGACGACAACAAAGTTAAAACTTTATATGTCGCCGAAACCATGCGCGTACAACTCATTAGCGGTCAGTTGGCTATTGTCAAATCAGGCAAAAGCTACGAAGTCGTCACCGCCGACATCGCCAAAAAAATCAGCGAACGTGATGCGGGCAGTGTACTGGTACACAATGAACCTGCGGCAAGCGTTGTCCTAGCAGACGATCCTTACGCGGGCTATGCCGTACCCGATGATTTAATGTGGTAACTAAATATACTTTTATCAGGAGTACAACATCCGTTTTGTACTCCATTCCAACACACAGCAGAAAATAATTACCATGGCTTACGATATAACTCACTGTTGGGGCGCAAATTGCCCCTTACAAGACACCTGCTTACGCTGCACTACGGTTATTGGTGGTAGGCAAGATTTTTTTGGTAGCTCACCGTTCAATAAAATGACAGGTGATTGTGAGCATTATTGGGACGACAGACCCTCGGAAGAAAAAATCAGCCAATTAGCTTATCAACTGTGGGAACACAGCGGTTGCCAGCACGGTAATGCGGTGGCTCATTGGTTGGCAGCGCGGCTACAACTCATTGAAAACTTAAGAAATTCATAACAGTTTGGGCGTTAGACAGGCTATCTGCCTGCTATCTTGTTTCAGTGTTGAATCTCCAGTTAAAATTATTATTGTTATCTGGAATTTTTGTGAGTACGATACGAACTGAGCCTAAATTGATATGTTTTGTTGTTTCGACAGCATTATGGAATGATGTTGGTATGACTAAAATAAGACTCCAGACCGTTAAAGTCAGGCGCATTCTTGCTGATGCACTGGCATTGATTAAAGGAATTTAGGGTCATGAGTCTCACTTTTTGCCAGTAATACTCCCCTCGCCTCATCGTTAAACAGTTGCATTAAGATGTTTATCAGGATAATTAAGGCTCGCGTTAAATCGCATTCAGGTGAAAGTTAAAAATAATCAGTCATAAAAACTATGTGTTTCACTTGCGTTTGCGATGTTCATTTTATTCAAATGAGGAGGGTAGGCCATGTCATCAACAACTACATCAAGATGCCCTTTTGAGCATATTCAAAACCCCGATCAGGAAGCTGAACAAATTGCGGAAACCACTGATCTCACTGTTAAATTACTCGACAAACGTTATCCACCCCCTGAGCAAATACTCAGAGGTGTGCATCCAAAATCCCATGGCTGTGTTAAAGCCACTTTTACTATCAACTCCGATATAGCCCCTGAATTTCAGGTTGGACTGTTTGCCGAAGCGGGTAAGCAATTCGATGCCATTATTCGTTTTTCCAATGCGGCGGCGTTGGTTCGCCCTGACATTGACAAAGGAAAGCATGGTAGCCGTGGCATGGCAATCAAAGTGTTTGATGTGGGCGGAGAGGTATTAATCGACGATAACGGTGCGCACAATCAGGATTTTTTGATGATAAATCAGCCTGTATTTGCGTTTGCCAACACGGAAGATTATTTGAGGCTGGACAAAATCCTTTTTGAGCGCGGTGATGATAATGCTCCAGAATTTTTTGCACCTTTACAGCTTAAGCTAAATCCCAATATTACCGAGGAAGAAAAGCGGCGTATCCTTGCCTATATGGAAGCTGAAAATATTTCAGAGGAAGCGATGCGGCGAATGGGTGCTAGTGCCAAAATCATTGCAGGAATCCAGTCTACCCCCGTCGCAAATCCATTAGGAATTCAATATTTCAGTGCTGCACCGTTTTTGTTTGGCTCAGATCGGGTGATGAAATTTTCGGCAATGCCCTGTGCCGTAGTCCCTCCGACAGACGTTCCTGACTCCCCGCCGCCTGACTACCTGAGTGATGCACTGACTGAAACCATGAATCGAAATGAAGAGCTTCATTTTGATTTTATGCTACAGGTACGTCGTGAGTGCGATGATTTTGGTGTAGATAATGAGTTAATTGAGAATGCATCTTCGGAGTGGCATGACGATTTTGTCAGTGTTGCCAAAATTACCATTCCCGCGCCACAACCAGAAGTCGATACTGCGGAACATAAAGCCCGTTGCGAAAAACTGGTGTTTACCCCTTGGCATTCATTAGTTGAGCATCAGCCGATAGGCAGTATCAATCGACTGCGCAAAGATGTATATCAAGCGTCGGCAACACATCGCCTTGAGCAACCAGAGCCACTGCCGTCTTTTGTGCGCTTACTGGAAAAATTGTTTAAATCTCTCTTTGGCTAAACACTATGCAGGGGCAAGCAAATGAAAACAATTACTCCATTGTGTGCAGCGGCTTTGCTGTTGCTGACCGACTGCACTTATGTTTCCGAAGGCGTAGTCGCCGATAAAGACCGTTATGCCGAAACGTCAACACAAGATATTTTTGGCGACACCGCTGATAAGGTGATCTATCTTGACCAGAATTGGGATCGTTACGATAGCCTGTGGTTTTATTTCACTACTCAGGGTTCCGATTTTATGCCTTACGAGGTTTTTCTGGCTCTTGAACAAGCAGACAGTACTAAGCCGTTTCGTAATGCCGAAAATATGAACAACTATCGGTTTCTGACGCAAAAATCCAGTTATGACAACCCAGACGGATTGCCTATCGGCTTTGTAAAAGACGATTATCAGGGCAAAGACTATATGGGCTTTACCTGTGCGGCGTGTCATACCACGCAAATTAATTACAAAAATACAGGTATACGCATTGATGGTGCGCCCGCGCTTGCTGATTTTGAAGGCTTTTTTGAAGGAATTGAACAAGCAGTCAAGGCAACGCTGGACGATACGGCAAAATTTAATCGTCTTGCCAAAGTCATGGTAGACAAAGAGCTGGCAGAAAATCCTGATGAATTTCGTAAAATGCTGGAAGCCATTTATCGTGACCGCAATAGTTACAATGTCAGTAACGCACCTAAACAGGGTAATCAACTGGTGCATTATGGCTATGGGCGGCTTGATGCGTTCGGACGGATTTTTAATCGGATTCTGGAAAATTTAACGCCCAATCAGGCAAACACCAATCCCGTCAACGCACCTGTTAGTTATCCGTTTTTATGGGACACACCACACCATGATTTTGTACAATGGAATGGTGTCTCTGATAATAATCCAGGTGGTCGCTTAGGGTTTTTAGGGCCATTAAGTCGTAATACGGGCGAAGTATTAGGCGTGTTTGCGAGTTTTGATTTACAAAAACACACGGGCGATGTCGGTTATCGTTCATCGGTGGTGCAGCGTAATCTGGTCAGGCTTGAAGAACATCTGGTCTCCTTGGAATCCCCCGTATGGCCAGAAACCATTCTGCCACCGATTGACCGCAAACTGGCAGACCAAGGCAAACAAGTTTTTAGCGATTACAAATGTGATGTTTGTCATAGCAGTTCTGATAAATTTGATCGTAGCAACCCTGATAGGCGTGTTATTGCTCAGTTTGCCAGTTTGCAACAAATAGGCACAGATCCTGTGATGGCAATCAACGCGCTGCAAGCTAAAGGCAATAGTGGCGTGCTTAAAGGTGAAACTCTGCTTAAGTCGAATGATAAATTTGGTGATATAACCCCTGCGTTACCCGCACTGCAAAAAGTGGCGGGCGGGGTGATATTAGAACCCGATCATGATAAATCGGCTTTACGGCGTGGTGTAGAGCAGGCCTATGATTTTATGGCTGCCTTAGCCAGTAATCCGATTGAGCATACCGAACGGCACGTTGATTTTGAAATCAATGACACGCTTCCTAACAGCCTGCTGGTCTACAAAGCCCGTCCATTAAACGGCATCTGGGCGACTGCGCCTTATCTGCATAACGGTTCTGTGCCTACTCTGTATGAACTGTTTTTGCCCAGTTGCAGTGATGCCGATATTGCCGCAGGAAAAAAATGCCGTCCCAATCGTTTTACGCTGGGTAGTCGGGAATTTGATCCTGTAAAAGTCGGTTTCGTCAGTAAACCGTTATCCACTTATCCCCGCTTATTTGAATTCGATACGTCGCTAGCGGGTAATAGAAATAATGGTCATGAATATGCGGCGGGTAATACACCTATTATCAAGCTGGATAAATCGGGTAAGCCAATTAAAAATGCAGCGGGAAAGTTTGAATTGGAAAAGTTGCAGCCCATTAATGACAGCCAACGACAAGCTCTGGTCGAATACCTTAAAACGCTCTAATCTCACAGCAAATCGGTTAAAAAAGTTGGTTTTAGCATGAATTTTTCATGCTAAAACCAACGTGTTCCATAATGCACATACTGCGAAATGATTCCTTGTTTCTTCTCTAATAACATATGATTTGTAGTGTTTTATTAATGAATGGGTATTTTTTATACCCATTCTCTATCCATTAATACCCCATTCTAAGTCGTTGTCCTTTCTATTCTCTTAGTCGAAAATAACCACGCGATAGATTATCGTATTTGTAGTCGCGCTTAACGCTAAAACTGAATATATTCAGAGGTAGCGGACGGTTGATGGGTGCGATTTTTACAAGTGTTTGGCAAAAATTAACAGGGTTGTAAAAGTCACTGGATGCTTATTTTTTGCTATCAAGTTGATAATTTACACAATTATAACCTTTGCGATTTGTATTTTTGTAGCAGACATAATATGACATTCTGCAAAAATACCTATAGGTAACATTATGAAAAAAAGAATCTTTAATATATGTAATCAATTAGCAGAACAAGGTACTAAGCCTACGCTTGTGCGAGTGCGAAATGAATTAGGTGGGGGCAGTTTCTCAACCATAAATCCTTTTTTGAGGCAGTGGAAAGAAGACAGAAGGATGAGTGATACTCGAGAAGTCAGTGATCTGCGTAATGAAATAGCCGTTATAGGTCAAAAAGCCACGACGTTAATGTGGAAAACAGCTGATGATTATTGCACTAAAATTAAAGCCGTCAAAGCAGATGCGACCATTAGTGCATTGCGAATGGAGCTGGAGGAGGTACACAGGCAAAAAGCGGTATTGGAAAGAATGTTAGCGGTTCACCAATCCATCAGTAAACAACCGGCAACCAAGCAACAAAGAATGACCGATAATTATAAAAAAACAACAATGGTATAAGGTAAAAACCGTTACGCTAAGCTATAAACTGCATTTCAAAAATAAGAATACGACCATAGTCGAAACGCATCATAATTAATATAGGTGCGGCTTTTGATGGTGACAATAATTAAATCTACTGGATATATGTTAAAAAGCGGCGTATTTCGCATGATTTCATGCGAAATACGCACCCACGATCAATCCATACGCGGTAATGTACGATCCGATTTACAGATTTTCAAATAAGGCAGTATCATTTTTTATGCTCTCTGTTTTAATTGCTGATAATAAATGTAGACTGACAACTTGTTAAAACAACGAATCCCACATTGCGTCAACCCGCTGGATGACATCGGGTGACATGACGATGGTTCTGCCCCATTCGCGGTTGGTTTCGCCTGCCCACTTATTAGTAGCATCAAAGCCGACTTTTGAGCCTAAACCCGACACGGGTGAGGCAAAATCCAGATAATCAATTGGCGTATTTTCTAAAATCGTTAAATCGCGGGCAGGATCCATGCGCGTGGTGATTGCCCAGATGACTTCCTGCCAGTTGCGCACATCAATATCATCATCGACGACGATGACAAATTTGGTGTACATGAATTGCCGTAAATACGACCAAGTACCCAGCATGACGCGCTTGGCATGACCTGCGTACTGTTTTTTCATGCTGATAACTGCCATGCGGTATGAACAGCCTTCGGGCGGCAGGTAAAAATCAACAATTTCAGGGAATTGTTTTTGTAAAATCGGTACGAATACCTCATTTAACGCCACGCCTAAAATCGCAGGTTCATCAGGTGGTTTGCCGGTGAACGTGCTGTGATAAATGGGCGCGGTGCGTTGGGTAATGCGCTCTACCGTAAAGACAGGAAATTCACCCACTTCATTGTAATAGCCTGTGTGATCGCCGAACGGGCCTTCGGGTGCGGTTTCATTGGGATAAATAAAGCCTTCCAAGACAATTTCGGCACTGGCGGGGACGTGTAAATCGCTCAGTAAACACTTGGCAACTTCAGTTTTACTGCCGCGCAATAAACCTGCAAACGCATATTCTGACAGGGTGTCGGGTACGGGCGTGACAGCGGCTAAAATGCTGGCTGGGTCTGCACCTAAGGCGACGGCAACAGGAAACGGCTCATTGGGATAAGCAAGCTGCCATTCTCTAAAATCCAGCGCACCGCCACGATGTGCCAACCAGCGCATGATGACTTTATTTTTACTGATGACTTGCTGGCGATAAATGCCCAGATTTTGCCGTTGTTTATGCGGGCCTTTAGTGATGACTAACGGCCAAGTGATGAGCGGCGCGGCATCATCGGGCCAACAGGTTTGTATCGGGTAATCGCTTAAATCAATCTCATCGCCGACTCTGACCAGTTCCTGACACGGCGGACTGCTGACCAGTTTAGGAGCCATATTCAGCACTTGTTTGTACATGGGAAATTTGTCCCACGCATCTTTCATGCCTTTCGGCGGCTCAGGTTCTTTGAGCGTGGCAAGCAGTTCGCCGATGCCGCGCAATTCAGTGACCGATTCCGCGCCCATTCCCATTGCGACACGGCGCGGCGTACCGAATAAATTGGCTAACACGGGAATGTTGTAGCCTGTGGGATTCTCAAATAACAGCGCGGGGCCTTGTTGTTTGAGTACCCGATCACAAATTTCCGTCATTTCCAGATAGGGATTCACTGGAACGGTGATGCGTTTTAGTTCGCCCTGTTTTTCCAGTTGAGTGATGAAGTCGCGCAGGTCACGGTATTTCATGGATTAATGCCGTTATGTCGCAGTAGTGCGTCTATGTTGGGTTTGCGTCCGCGAAATTTAACAAACAAACTCATGGCTTCTTCACTACCGCCTTTTTCAAGGATATTGTGCAGAAATGACTGCCCTGTAGTGCTGTCAAAAATACCGTTTTCTTCAAATAACGAGAACGCGTCACTGGATAATACTTCTGCCCATTTGTAGCTGTAATAACCTGCCGCGTAGCCACCTGCAAAAATATGGGAGAAACTATGGGCGAAGCGATTAAACGGCGCGGCAGGCATGACGGCAACTTGGGATCTGACTTTTTCCAGAGTGTTGTAAATACGACCGCCTTTTTCGGGGTCAAAATCACGGTAAATTCTAAAATCAAATAAACTGAATTCCAGTTGTCTTGCCATCTGCATACCCGCCTGAAAGTTTTTCGCGGCTATCATTTTGTCAAACAGGCTATCGGGTAACGCTTCGCCTGTTTGATAATGTGCTGAAATCAGGGCTAAGGCTTGTTTTTCCCAGCACCAGTTTTCCATGAATTGGCTGGGTAGTTCGACCGCATCCCATTCCACGCCGTTAATGCCTGATACGCCTGAATAATCGACTTGGGTGAGTAAATGATGCAAGCCGTGACCGAATTCATGAAACAGCGTAGTGACTTCATCATGGGTCAATAGCGCAGGTTCATCACCTGTCGGCGGCGTAAAATTGCACACTAAATAAGCGACGGGCGTTTGCACCACGTCATCGACTTTTCTGCGCCCCACGCAATCATCCATCCACGCGCCGCCGCGTTTGTGTTCCCGCGCATACAGATCCAGATAAAATTGTCCGCGCAGTTGTCCGTCTTGGTCGTGGATTTCAAAAAACTGCACATCAGGATGCCAGCTGTCAAAATCACTTATTTCCTTGATTTGTAAGCCGTATAGTTCTTCAACGATAGCAAATAATCCGGGTAATACACGCGTAATCGGAAAGTATTGTTTAACTTCTTCTTGTGAGAGTTGGTATTGGTGGCGGCGCATTTTTTCGCTGTAATAACCGATGTCCCACGGTTCAAGATCGCCAAAATGGTAATGTTCCAAGGCGAATTCTTTGAGTTCAATCAGGTCATTACGCGCTTGTCGCCATGATTTAGCCGCTAAATCGTCCAGAAACGCCATGACTTCTTCAGGTTTGTTTGCCATTTTGGTGGCAAGAGATAGCTCAGCGTAATTATTAAAGCCTAATAACAAGGCTTTTTCATGGCGCAATGCCAAAATACGTTCCATCACGGGGGTGTTGTCAAAGTCTTTTTCAGGGTATTGCGGCCCTTGGTCGGAGGCACGGGTGGCAAAGGCTTCGTAATGTTCGCGGCGTAAATTCCAGTCGTCTGCATAGGTCATGACGGCAAGATAAGACGGAAATTGCAGGGTAATCATCCAGCCCTCTTCACCGCGACTTTCGGCGGTTTGCTTTGCCTGAGCCAATGCCGATTCAGGCAAGCCTGCCAAGTCGGTTTTGTGAGTAATGAGTTTGATCCACGCATTGGTGGCATCGAGGACATTTTCCTCAAAACGGCTGGTAAACTGGGATAATTCCTGAGCAATTTCTTTGTAGCGTTGTTTTTGTGCTTCGGTTAAATCAATACCTGATAATCTGAAATCTCTTAGCGCGTTACGAATAATTTTTTGTTGCGCTACATCGAAACTGGCAAATTCGGTACTTTTAGAAATCATGCGATAGGCATTAAATAAGGCTTTGTTCTGCCCCATTTCCGTGCCGTAATCGCTGAGTTTAGGTAAGCAGGCATTATAAGCGGCGCGTAGTTCTTCGCTGTTCAGCACAGCATTAAGATGACTGACGGGCGACCATGCTTTATGCAGTTTATTTTCCACATCGTCCAATGGTTGGATGAGCTTTTCCCACGAGTAATTTTTGCGAGTTTGCAGTTGCTCTTCAACAACGGCACGCGCTTCCGCCAATAGCGCATCAATGGCAGGCTCAACGTGTTCAGGTTTTATTTGAGAAAATAAGGGGAGGGTGGCGTTTATTAACAAAGGATTATTCATAGCGTTATCAAGTCAGATAAGTTATTGCAGAGGCGGGCATCTGCATCTTTATTTTTTTGTGTCAAAAAACACTGCTGTTTTGGATAAGTAATCGTGCCAACCGCATCGCTTTTTATCGACCAGTATCCATAACAAACCCAGCCCGCAGGAGGCAAAAGCCGTGATAAACCGTACTAACGCCTGAGTCCAGTTAATAGGTTGTTGATTAATGGTCAACACTTTAGCTTTCCATGCTCGCAAGCCTAAGGTTTGTCCGCCATGCGTCCAGAACCAGCCATAAAAAATAAAGCTGACTATCAGCAGGTAAACAGGATAAAAGACTTGTTCGCGTGTGAACGCTTCGCCTGCATTAAAGGGCAATAACAGCGCAGTCGCTAAAAAGAGCAGGGCGATGAGTAAGAGAAAATCGTAAACAACGATTGCCAATCGGCATAAAAAACCAGGGGCTGATGGGTTATCTGCACCTGGTTTTGCAGGGGTTTCAGCATTATTATTAGACAATTAATTATTAGATGTTGTTGAATAAGGCTAATTTTTGACCAAAATACATACACATTGCCATTAATGCACCCAGCATCAGCAATGAGAATAGAAAAGGCGGTCTGTGAAACAGTAGAACACCAAAATCAGCGACAAAAATACTGGTTAAGAACGGATGGTCAATCAGACCATTAAGAATTTTTTTGAACATAACGATACCGGATAGTGTGTTAATGAGAGTTCTCTGAATACTTATCTGCCGAGCAGATAGCCATTAGGTCAATGATTTTACTATATACAAAAGCATAATGTAAAAGAAAACCACCCTATAGATTGGGCTAGAATTGATTGAAATGATATGATTATCAAAACAAGGCAAAACAAACAGGGTTACAGGTCATTTTAAACTTTTTCAAAAAAATTATTAACTCAGCTAAAAATGAAGTTGAGCCGGTCAGCGTACAACGCGCCGTTAGCATCTATACACGTTCAGAACACTGTATTTCCCGCAAACAAATCAGTGAAAACGCGCTAAAAGTGTTGTACCGACTGCAAAAAGACGGCTTTGATGCGTATCTGGTCGGTGGTTGTGTGCGCGATTTATTACTGGGACGCGAACCGAAAGATTTTGATGTGGTCACCAATGCCGACCCTGAGCAGGTACGCAAAGTATTTCGTAATTGCCGCATCATCGGTCGCCGTTTTCGTTTGGCTCATGTACATTTTGGGCGTGAAGTAATTGAAGTTGCCACGTTTCGGGGGACAGGCGAAGCGCAAAATGACGAACAGGTACTGAATAAAGAAGGGCGATTGTTGCGTGATAATGTCTACGGCACGATTGAAGAAGACGTATGGCGGCGTGACTTCACCGTTAATGCCTTGTACTACAACATCAAAGATTTTTCCGTGGTCGATTACACAGGCGGCATGGATGATCACAAAGCGGGCGTGTTGCGCTTAATCGGCGACCCTGAAACCCGTTTTCGTGAAGACCCTGTGCGCATGATTCGTGCAGTACGTTTTGCCGTTAAATTGGGTTTTCATATTGATCCCGCGTGTGAAAAATCCATCCACGATGTCGCGCCGCTATTAGCCAGTATTCCTGCCGCCCGTTTGTACGATGAAGCCTTAAAATTATTTTTATCAGGTTACGCGCTGCAAACCTTTGAAATGCTTCGTCACTACGGACTGTTTCAAGTGCTGTTTCCCGCCACAGAAAACAGCTTGGCGGTTGAAGATCAAGGCTTCCCGCGTTTATTACTCATTAAAGCACTGGAAAATTCTGACAATCGCATTGCCGAAGGTAAAACGGTCACCTCATACTTTTTATTTGCCGCGTTTTTATGGGATGCAGTCCAAATACGCGCCCAACAAAACACGCTAAAAGGTGCGCCTGAATTTTTAGCGTATCAGGAAGCGGCTAACGAAGTGATTGCCATGCAGGTGAAAAGCACCGCGCTACCACGACATATCACGCTCGCCATGCGCGAAGTGTGGAGTTTACAACCCAAATTTAACGCACGGTTCGGCTCTAAACCCAGCCGCTTGATTACCCATCCGCGTTTTAGAGCGGCTTACGATTTTCTGTTATTACGCGCCCAAACAGGTGGTGCAGAGATGGAAGTGGTAAAATGGTGGGAAATTTACCAAAATGCCAATGAAAATGAACAGCGCAAAATGACCGCACCGCCGCGTAATGCTAAAACCAGCAAAGCACCGCGCAAAAGAGTCTACCGCAAAAAAACCACCACCAATGTAACGAGTACCGAGTAATCGCCTCGTTCACACACATTATTATGCACACAACACCAACCAAGGTTATTGCCTACATCGGTTTAGGCAGTAACCTAGAAAATCCAAGCGAACAAATCCATTCAGCCCGCGCCGCGATTGCCGCAGTGACAGGTATTGCAGAACAGGGTTTTTCCAGTCTTTATCACAGCGCACCGATGGGGCCGCAAGACCAGCCTGATTATGTCAATGCAGTCATGGCAGTGACAACCGAGCTGTCACCGCTGGAATTACTCCGCGCCTTACAAGCCATTGAAAACAGTCATGGGCGCGTCAGGGCTGAACGCTGGGGCGCACGCACGCTGGATTTAGACATCTTACTGTACGGCGAGCAAGTCATTGAACTGCCTGATTTAACCATACCGCATATCGGCATGACCGAACGCGAGTTTGTACTCTATCCGCTGCATGAAATCGCCCCGCAACTGGATATTCCCAACAAAGGCAAGCTGGTTGAATTACTGGAACACTGCCCGTTAGCGGGACTCAAACGGTTATGAGTAATGCACTGTACGGCACGACCGTCAAAACCTTAACCATGCAGGACATCACCGCCATGAAACAGCGTGGTGAAAAAATTACCTGTTTAACCGCGTATGATGCCAGTTTCAGTGCCTTATGTGATGCCGTCGGTATTGAATTGTTACTGGTCGGTGATTCCTTGGGCATGGTGATACAAGGACGCAGTACCACGCTGCCCGTCACGATTGACGACATGATTTATCATACCCGTTGTGTCAGTCAGGCACGGCAACGCGCGTTTATCATTGCCGATTTACCGTTTATGAGCTATCCCACGCCCTTGATTGCCGCGCAAAATGCCGCCCGTTTAATGCAGGAAAGCGGTGCGCAAATGGTCAAATTAGAAGGTGCGCGAACGGACACAACGCGTTTTTTAGTCGAGCAGGGCATTCCTGTCTGCGGGCATTTAGGGCTATTACCGCAACACATTAACCACACGGGGGTTTATAAAGTGCAAGGTAAAACCAGTGCCGATGCTGACAAAATTCTTGAAAATGCCCACCAACTCCAGCAAGCAGGCGCGAGTTTATTAGTGCTGGAATGCGTCCCTGCCGCGCTTGCCAAACTCATCAGTCATGAATTGACCATTCCTACCATCGGTATCGGTGCAGGGGTGGGTTGTGACGGGCAAGTGCTGGTACTGTACGATATGCTGGGTATCAGTATCGGCAAATCGCCTCGATTTTCCAAGAATTTTATGCACGATGCACATAGTATCCGCGACGCGCTTGCCGCTTATCAGCTGGCAGTCAAACAAAGCCAATTTCCCACTCCTGAACACAGTTTTTAAATGCAGATAGTCAACACCGTCCAAGCCCTACGCACCCTTATTTACACTTGGAAAGTCGCAGGTGAGCGTATCGCCTTTGTACCCACTATGGGCAATTTACACGCGGGGCATTGTCAGTTAGTCACCGCCGCCCAACAGCACGCCGATAAAGTCGTGGTCAGTATTTTTGTCAATCCGACGCAATTCGGCGCAGGAGAAGATTTTGACAGTTACCCGCGCACCGAAGCACAAGACACCGAAAAACTGCAAGCGATAGACACCGATGTATTATTTCTGCCGTCAGTGGCGGAAATGTATGCACCGAATGCGAAAACCGTGGTCAGTGTGGCAGGTTTATCTGAACTGTATTGTGGCGCGTCCCGCGTCGGGCATTTTGATGGCGTTGCGACTGTAGTATGTAAATTATTCAATATGGTACAACCTGATGTTGCATTATTCGGGCTGAAAGATTTTCAGCAATTGGCGGTGATACGCACAATGGTCAATGATTTGAATATGCCTGTGGACATTATCGGTATAGACACCGTACGCGAGGCTAATGGTTTAGCCATGAGTTCCAGAAATGGTTATTTAACACCAGCAGAACACCAGCTTGCCCCGTTGTTGTATCAGTCGTTATGTGCGGCGCGGGAGGCGATGGTAGCGGGTTTGGATTACAGCAGCGTAGAAAAGCAAGCCTTATCAGCTTTAGGGAATGCAGGGTTTCAGCCCGATTATTTTCGCATCTGCCGTAGTCTCGATTTAGCTCAAGCCCAGCAGGGTGATACTGAACTGGTGTTGTTAGTTGCCGCAAAACTGGGCAAAACCCGCTTGATTGATAATATGAGTGTTGCGTTATAAATCAGTGTCTGTGGATGGCAAAATAGCGTATTGCGTGTGTTTGATACGTTCTATCAGCATTTCTTGATTATCAATGTACAGAGTTTTGTCGTTATGATGTAACGCAGGATTGGCAATTTTAATCCAACGATACCCCGCCTGTTCGCAGATAAAAAAATACAGCCGTTCAATAATATGCGCCAGTGTGCCGTCCATTTGTTTTTTCTCAGGCTGAAAATCTTCTATGGACAAATTCAGGTCTAATAAGGGTTTAATCGCCGCAGATCGTGCCCAAAACATCGAACCCGATGGAAAATCTATTTTGCCTTCTAGCGATAAGTGCATTGTCAGTTTCTCGCGGGCGAACGTTTCAGCGGCAGCAAAATTAGTTCCCCAGCCTATCCCTGAGCGCACAGGCGCAAAGTGTTCAGGGGCAATCATACCCAGTTGTGCATCGCTATTGAATGCGGCAAAAATACTGTTGACGATGGCTTCTGAACCTAACAGGGTTTTTAGTAAATAATTGCGCCAGCCCGATAAAATACTGTCTGCGTGCGGCGATTTTTTGGAATGAATATGCAGAAAAAATTCATAGCGCGGGTAGACATCGTGCCATGCCAATAATTTGGGCGCAATGTCCCTACCGCGATTAGGTACGAGGCGAATGTCTATTGCACCTTTGTGCCAATCTAATAGATTTTGTTGAATCAGTTGCTGTTTTTGTTCGGTATCGGTGGTGATGAATAAATCAAAAGCGAACGGAATATTGAGCAAATACGGTTTAAATTCGCTCAGCATATCGGGATAAAACAAATGACACATCACCGCGACACCGGGCGCGTCGGGCGGGGTGACGGCGTAATTAAACGGCACGGCAAAATGATAGCTATCGGTAGGCGGTGCGAAATGGGCGTGACGCGCTGCCCACCATAAGCGCAGGCGTTGTGCCAGTTGCAAGGTCACTGTCCACCAGATTAATTTAACGGCATATTGATAAAGCTGTTTCATTTTTTAGTAGAGGCTAAGTCGTGTTGATACACCGCTTCTATCTCATCAACATACTGTACGGTTGATTTAGGCGGCTGACAATTGGCACTTAAACGCGGCAATAAATCGGCGGTGGTTGCTAAAGAACGCAGGGTTTCTGCCAATAAATCCGCATCACCTGCGGTAAATAATAAGCCGTTGTCGTCATGACGCACCACTTCGGACATACCCGCAAAATTAGAGGCAACCACAGGGCAACGCGCGGCTAAGGCGGAATACACGACTAACGGGGTGTTTTCATACCACAGTGACGGCACAACCAATGCGTCCAGTTCACTTAAGACGTGAGCGATTTGCTGATTAGGAAATGTACCGCAAAATTCAATCGCGTCACACTCCGCCGCTAAGGCTTGCAGACTTGCCGCGTAATCGGGGTAATGCTCAAAACTGCCATACATTTTTAAGCGCACGTCGGGCAGGTTCAATTGTTTAAAGGCGTTTATCAATACATGACACCCTTTGGTTTCGGAAATAGTGCCGATAAAACCGATGGTACGCGCAACGCCTGTGCGTGTTTGGGCGTGTTCATAACCTGATACGTCAATACCGAAAGCCGTGGATTGCATTAAATCCGCATTAATGCCGTTATTAACCAGCGTTTCAGTCATCAGGCGTGAGGGCGAAAAAATGCGTTGTAATTGATTCACTCGCGCCACATTCAGTTTGCTGCGCTTGACCATCGCGCTGATTTCCAAGGCTAAATGATGACGTTTAGCAAACAATTTGCTAATCAACAGTGCCGATATATCGGCAATCGGTGTCGGTAATTTTGACATGAAGTTGCGTTCTTTTTCGCCCCGCGTCAGCATCACGATATGTTTTATACAATTGCCCGCCGCACAACTGGGGCCTTTGCACATAGTGTTATCGGTCAGTAACAATTGATTGGTCGGGCAAATCGTCCAAAAATCGGTGGGGGTAAAATAAGCCAATATGCCGCGTTTGACGGCGACATCAATTAAACCTGAGCCTAAACGGAAGAAATGGAAAAAATGAATAATGTCGGGTTGTACATTGGCAACGAGGTCATCAAATAAGCGCGTTGCCAAGTGATTGTCGTATTCAATTTCAGTAGTGGCGGCTTGTTCGGCGGTCGCTAACATTGCGTGGGCATAACGATACACGCTGATGCCTTCGATTTCATAACGGTCTATGCGTTGGTCAGCGGGTGGATTTTCTGCGACAGGAAAACCTGTAAACACAGTGACTTGATGCCCACGGCGCATTAATTCTTTTGCTACGCTAAAGGTCAGTATTTCGGTACCCGCCGACCATTCAGGGACAAACTGATGCACGGTAAGCAGGATTTTCATATTCCTTTCACCGAATTGTTGATGCCGTTTAATTCATCTTGTACGGCTTTGTATTGCCCATAAATAGTTAGACTGTTGAGTATCGGTGCTTTCAAGAGCATTTGCAGCTTTTTCAGCAAGCGCGGTTCATGGTTCAGAATGTATTTCATATCGACCATAGAAGCAGACAGCCAGCACCGCCATAAACCCTTAAAGCTGGGGGCTAAATGCAGTCCGAACAGGGTGTACAGTTTGCGGTGACAAACGTAAGTGCGTTTGTAGTCATAAGCAAGGGATCTGTCGTGCGAGTGGATGACAGCGGCATCGGGTTCATAGATGATGTGATGTCCGGCCAATAATACTCGTTTTGCCCAGTCAACATCTTCACCAAAATCGACCGTGCCGAAGTGATCTTGTTGCCAGACTGATTTTTTAATGGCGGAACAGACGTTATCAAAGGTGCAGAAGGTCAGTTTTTCCATAGGGGTTAAGGCTTCATACCAACCTTCATGGGGAATAAAGCGTTCTTCACGCTGTAATTTTCCGACCAGCCAACCGTCCAGATTGCGTTTTGTCAGTACATCGGCAACAGTCTGGGGCAGTTGGCGCGTGTACGCGCCCGCAACTGCGGGTGCTTGTAATGCCGATACCAACCGTTCTAATACTTGAGGATGAGACGGTACGGCATCTTGTACGGTGAGGATAATGTACTCTGAACTTGCCAGTGATATGCCGTAGTCGCGGGTTGCACCGTGATTGAATTCGGCGGGGGGAATTTCAAAGACTTTCGCGCCAGCCTGCTTAGCCGCAGCAACAGTATCATCCTGAGAGCCAGAGTCTACGACGATTAATTCACATTGATTCCACAGCGTCTGTTCAGCCCATGCGGCTAACGCTTTATGGAATAACGCGCCGCCATTTTTGGTTGGAATGACAATAGAGCAGACGGGGGTTTGGACGGTGTCCACTGGGTGTTTATCAGTGTTGTGCATGATTGATAGTTGTGTGTTCACAGACGGATAGTTAAGGGTGAGGCAGCTCGTTTTCATGTGATGCAAGAAGATGATACTGCGTGCGTTCAATAGACTCTACCAGTGTGTCTTTACTGGTGATTGACAGCCTTCTTTTCAGTTTAGGATTGGAAATTTTAATCCACCGATAACCCGCTGCTTCACAAATAAAGAAATACATTCTTTCTATAATATGTGCCAGCGTGGCATCTATCTGATTATTTTCAGGTGGAAAGTCATCCAGAGTTAAATTCATGCTCAATAACGGTTTAAGCGCGGCGGATCTGCCCCAAAACATAGAGCCGGATGGAAAATCCAGTTTGCTGTTGAGTGATAAGTTCATTCCCAATCGGTTGGAAAATGCTTTGGCGATTGGAAAATTCCAGCCCCAACCGATGTTGGAGCGAATTGGTTCGAAATGTTCAGGGGCTATCATACCTAATTGACTATCAGCGGCAAATGCGGCAAACACACTGCGTACGATTTGTTCAGAGCCTAATAAAGTTTCTAATAAATAATAACGCCATCCCGTGGTTATATCTTCTGCGTGCGGGGATTTTTTGGAATGAATATGCAGAAAAAACTCGTAACGGTCATAGACATCACGGCAAGCCAGTAATTTAGGAGCTATATCCCTGCCGCGATTGGGGGCGATACGAATGTCAACCTTGCCTTTATGCCATTGTAACAAGCTGTAGGCAATGGTTTGTTTTTTCTCTTCGGTATCGGTGGTAATGAATAAGTCAAAAGCAAAGGGAATGTTGCTGAGGTAGTGCTTAAACTCTTCAATCATCGCGGGATAATACAGATGGCAGATGACCGCTAAACTGGGTTCAACACTTGGGTTTTCCAGCGGGTAACTAAACGGTACTATGAAACAGCAATCGTCGGAAGGGGGCGAGAAGTGCGGTTTTTCACTGATTGCTGGCTGTCTTGACATCTTACGCGCTAGGGATTGACGCAGTTTGTTAATGATTGTCCATATCCATAACAGGTTGGCTTTTAAAGTGCGATGCCGATTGGTTAGCAGTTGCTTGATTTGCGCGTCACGGTCGGCGATTTCCTGTTGGAGTATCTGCGTTTTTTCAGAAGAAAAAATATCATGTTGTGCGGTTATGTTAATAAAACTAAGGCAATCAAAATCATACAGTTGCTTAAGCTGCACCTGTTTATCGGGATCAGAAATGAGGCTAAATAAGGTATTTTGTGCAAACAACTCGGTAAATGGCGAGTTTTTTTCTGCCAAAGCAATCATTGCCAACGCAAAATGCACGGAGGTATCAGTACCTCGGTAATAGGTTTGCGCAGTGGGGAAAATGCTCAGCAATTCATCGAATGAATGAATAGATAAATAATTAGCCAATACTTTATAAAACTCATAACTCCAGCGTATGCGTGTTTCCGGACGATTACCGCTGGTATTTGCCTCCTGATTAAGCACTCTAAAACGAATCAGGGGTTCGGGTAAAATGTAAATTTCATATTTTAAACACAAGCGTACCCACATATCAAAATCGGGTAATTGTGCCAACATGGGGCGATACAATCCGCAATCTTCATAACACTGCTTACGAATCAGTACGCTAGGGTGGCAAAGTGCGTTGGCTTGAGTAAAGAAAAAGCGCAACCATTCATGGCGCGTTTTATTGGTTTGCTGAAACACATTGGCGTAAAAATGCGGTACATCGACCAGAGGTAAACCTTCTTCATTAATCGCCAGTGCGTTGGAAAATACCGCGCCAATCTCAGGATGAGTATTGAGAAAATCCACTTGTTGTTGCAGTTTTGTGGTTTCCCAGACATCGTCAGAATGGTGTATGGCAATATATTCGCTCATCGCTATTTCCGAGATGGCTTTGTTTACGCCAAATACAGGGCCTCGATTGACTTCATTGCGAAACGCTTTGATTCGGATGTCGCGGTATTCACTGATAATATGCCACGAATCATCAGCTGAGGCATCATCCCATATAATTAATTCAAAATTTTGAAACGTCTGATTAAGTACGCTCTCAATAGCCTCACTAAGAAATTTACCATGATTATAGGAGGTTAGAATGACTGAGACTGTAGGTGGTTTTTTTGATGTATTCATTCGCTGATTAATGTTTTCAGGTGTTTTATCACAGGCTATCATTGATTTTTTCTTGCATCCATAATGCTGTTTTTTTCAAGCCTTCAATCATGGGTATTTGTGGAGTCCATTCCAGTTCTTTTTGTGCGGCAGTAATATTAAGCACATTTCTTGGCACATCAAAACTTCTGGACGGATGGAAAATAATATCCGCTTTTTTAGCGGTTACTTGTTCAATCATCCCCAGCAGTTCCAATAAAGAAACGCCGACACCAGAACCCACATTAAATACATTCAATCGACCGCCATATTCAGAAGCGGCTATCATTGCCTGCACCACATCCTGTACATAGATGTAGTCTCGAACGACCGAGCCGTCGCCCCAAATATCAATGGTATGCCCGCGCAATACGCGCCCCATAAAAACAGCGACCGCCCCTTGAATGGCATCGGGTTGTTGCCCTTCACCATAGGGGTTGGCGATTCGTAAGACAACAGAACGCATACCATGAAGCTCGCGATACAGTAACAGATATTTTTCTATGGCTAATTTGGTGATGCCATAAGAACACAATGGGTCGGTAGGATGATGCTCATCAATTGAATCTGTGTTGATTCTTCCATAGACTGTTCCGCCTGAAGACGCGAATACGATGCGCACATTTTTCTTTTTTGCGGCTTCCAGAAAATGCAGCGTGCCGATAATGTTACCTGTCACATCCGCAATCGGATCATCGTTAGAGGACTTAGGTACTGTTGTGGAGATAAGGTGATAACACACCTGAACACCTGTCAGTAACTCGTTCCAGCGCTGTTCATTACAAAAATCCCCCGTAACATATTCGATATTGGTATTTGTACTTATTGAATGGTTGCTATCAAAATGCCGCGCGTAGGCAACAACCTGATGTCCTGAATCAGCAAGTGAGGTGATTAAATGCCCACCGATAAAACCACTCGCACCCAGCACTAAACAACGCATGAAAAATCACTCCTACTGTGCGGAGCGTTGCTACTTAAATAGCTTTTCGTATTGTCAAAAGTGACGAATACATTAGCTATATTGTTTAATGTATTCATTGAGTTGTAACGACAGTGCGCCGAGGCTTTAATGATAAGGCGCGTTGTTCAATTAAATGCCAGGACAAAATGGCACAAATAAGTGTTAATACTGAGCAGACCGATAGATAAAGCCTTAGGGATATATCAGGGTATAGATACACAATAGTTTGCTGAATGGGAAATGCGTAGATATAAATGCCATAAGAATAATCGCCTGTACGAATCAAGCGATTTAATAATGGGCTATAGGCAAAGCCGAAAGCCAACGTTACCACAGGTAATAGAATCCATGCGGCAACCGCTAAGACAGGTATCCATCTCTCCAAACAAAGTAATGCAATCACTGCCAACATGACGACGGATAGAGAAAAATAGCGTTTAATATCAAATTTATAAAATACCGCGCCTACGCAAAAGTAAATACCGCACAGAAAGACCTGACGCACATCCGTTGCATACACAACCAGCATTTGTTCGGTGCGTTGCGCCCAGAAAAAAGTAATAAGCGCAAAACTCACTACTAAACCGAGATAAACCCAACGGTTGCCGCGCACCAGTCCAATCATAGCCACAATAATATACATAAAGAATTCTACGGGTAAACTCCATAACGAACCGTTGGTTGCATTCGGAACACGATTGGCTTCAAAAACGCCAGGTAGATAATAAGTGATGTAAAGAGCAATATTATGCAGGTAATTCCAAGTGTGGATACTATCGAAATAGTCTTTCAATGGTAAGGTCGTCAGCAGTGGGCCGAGAATAAATGCGGACAGCACAATGCAAACTGCCAACCCTGGAAATATTCTTAAGGCACGGCGAGCAAAGAATCTGCCTAAATGCGGATCGCGATCCCAGCTTTCTGCAATCAAATAACCACTGATGGTGAAAAAGACATACACCCCAAGTGGCCCCAATGTTATCCATGATAAAAACAATGGATGAGGTAGTCCCAAGAAGACAAACGAATGCCCATAAAGCACTAAAAATGCGGCGATAAGTCTAATTGCATTGAGGTTATTAGGATTCATTGCTGAATTCCTCTAAATAAGTTGCTAATTTATTTTGCGCCAACTCATAAGCGTCATGAAGAATAGCTTGTCGTTTCTCACTATTCGACGGACAAGCAGGGACTCGGTACATTGAGGTCACTTTTGGTACATACTTAAACTTATTACCCAATGCGTATTTTAACCATAACAGCCAATCTTCAAGAGCATCCATATCTTCTTCAAAGCCGCCACGCTCTTCAAATAGTCGGCGTTCAAACAACACGGATTGAATCGCCATAAAATTGTGATGCTTGAGTATGTCAATATCAAAGTCTTGGCTCAGTGCTGGCGGCATTTTGTGGCTGACTTCCACATATTCGCCATTGTGCAGTTTAGAGCCATCCGTTGTAATTTCCCATGCAGGTGAATACGCGGCGACCGCATCAGGCTGGTCAAGTAAGGCAGTCACTAAATTTTCAACATGATCAGCAAATAATAAATCATCATCATCCAAAAATAAGCACCAGCGACCTGTTGCGGCGGCTAATCCTGCATTACCCGTTGCCGATCTGCCGCATTTAGGCTGAGGAAGAAAGCGAATATTTTTTCCTGTGACAGTATTGATATTATCAACCACAGACTGCATGGTATCACCACCGTCTTCTACCACGATATATTCCATATTCGGGTAGGTTTGGTGTATGGCGGATAGCAATGCCTGCCGCAAGTAGATCTCACGACCGCGATAAGTACGGGTAATAATGCTGACCAGTGGCGGCGAGTCGGGGAGCGCGTGTTGTTCAACAAACGCACCTTCACGAATAATTTCATAATCCCATGCGCGGAATGGAAACTGAATCTGACTGGGCTGGCGAGATAATAACACCTTGGGCGCGATGACCAGCAAGCGTAATAAATGCCGCATAACCGCCAGACGCGAGCGCGGATAGACCTCGGTCATTAATAAACTTAAACCTAACCACGGCACAAGCTCGGCATCTGCGCGACTGCCGTATTTAAGGCGTAGATATAAATTGGCGAAGGTGCTGCCTGTGTATTGCAAGGGTTTGATTTTGGTGATGTCTTCATAGCTGTAGTGCCAGACTACCGCTTGCGGGCAATAGCGTAATAAAAATCCCGCTTGACGTAGCCGATAAGATAATTCCACGTCTTCGCCGTACATAAACAAGGTTTCATCATAAAAGCCTATTTGTTGTAATGCGCTGCGACGTAGTAATACACAGGCATGAGAATTCCAGTTGGTGATGCCTGTGACAGGGTCGTAATATTTGGGATGTTCGTAAGGTTTTTGGCGCATCTCCCATGCCGCAGTCGTTTCATCATCCGCCGCAACTGCAACAATTCGAGATAACGCGTCTGCTTCAAAGGTCAGATCAATATTGGTGACCAGACAAAACGGTGCGCTGCCTGATTTAATAGCGGCATTATGTCCTGAGCCGTAACCATGATTAGGTCTTTTCATGATGTCAACGCTGCACCCAGCGGCTCTTAATGTAGGGGCAATTGCTTCTAGGTCAGCTAAGGTTGAATCTGTCGAACTGTTGTCAACAAAACGGATGGTTAATAAGTGCTTTGGGTAATCCAGCTGAATCAGGCTGTCAATAAAGGCATTAATCCAGCGAGAGCTGTTGTAAGTGACCACACTAACATCAATAGGCGGCAATGCCGCTGGTATCGGTGAACTCAGTGGATCGGCGGTTAAGGTTTGTTGTGTCAACTGGCAACGCGGCATAACAATCGCATTGAGTGCCGCATCATTGATTATTTCAGGCACGATTGATGCCTGAATAAATGGCTGTTTTATCCTGTCTTGACCATTCAGCAACGGTTGCAGTATCACATGATGAATTATCTGGCGGATAATGGTGAAATTACCACTCGCTAAGTGCCCTAAAAAACGTACTGGCGCGGTTATTTTCCACGAACTGCTGCTACGAATTTCTTTTAATGCACGATCATGTTCTGCCATGACGTGATGAAGTTGTTCGTCGCGTTCAACGATAACTTGCTTCAGATTTGTTATATCAGCTTCGCGTTGGGCTACGATTTTACTGATAGCAGTTATACTGCCTTCACGTTCCGCAACGACTTGGTTAAGGGTCGCCACAGCAGTTTCACGTTCTGCAATGACCTGATTAAGCGTCGTAATATCCTGCCAGAGACTCATGACCTCTTCACGAGAAAACACATCATGTTTGGCGGTTAATTCAATGAAACTATGATAATCAAAATGATACAGTTGCTTAATCTGTTCCGCTTTTTCAGGATCTGAAATACTGGCAAACAAAATTTCCTCGCCAAACAATTCTGTGAATGGAAAAGGTTTTTCTTCTAAAGCAACCATTGCCAATGCAAAAGTGGCATCCGTGGTTTCACTGCGATAGTATTTTTGTGCGGCAGGAAAAATTTTTATCAGTTCATCCAGAGAGCTGATTTTTTGGTAGTTGGGCAATAGTTTGTAGTATTCATACAGCCCGCGAATTCTGGTGTCCGGGCGATTGCCGCTGGTATTGGCTTCTTCATTGCGCACTCTGAATCTGACCAGCTGTTCGGGTAATACATGAATTTCGTACTGCAAACACAGTCGAATCCACATATCAAAATCGGGTACTTGCGCCAGCATGGGGCGATACAAACCGCAATCTATGTAACATTGTTTACGAATCAGCATACTCGGATGACAAAGCGCGTTACCCTCACTGAAGAAAAACCGTAACCATTCATGCCGCGTTCGATTGGTTTTATTGAACACATTGCTATAAAAATGCTGTTCATCGGCAAGCGGTAAGCTGTCTTCGTTAATAGCCAGTGCGTTAGAAAAAACCGCACCGATGTCTGCATGAGATTCTAAAAAATCAATTTGTTGTTGTAATTTATCTATTTCCCATACATCGTCAGAATGGTGCATTGCGATATAGTCGCCTGTTGCAATCTCTGAGATAGCTTTGTTGACACCGAATACAGGCCCTTGGTTAATCTCGTTACGAAACGCTTTAATTCGGGTATCTGTATATTGATTGATTAAGTGCCACGAATGATCTTTTGAGGCATCATCCCAAATAATCAGCTCAAAATCGGTGAACGTTTGCTGGAGTACGCTATCTATCGCTTCACAAATGTATTTATCATGATTAAACGAGGTCAAAATGACAGAAATTTTAGGCATATAGGATTGAGCTATGACAATTGGAATAAGTGATTAAGGTTATGCAAAGCATTGTAGAATTGTATCAAACATACGAACTATATTGATATTTATCGCGTTGATTGGGGCGGTTAGTCCCGTGCTGCTGTAGGGGTGTTCTGTTCGAAAGAATGTAGTAAAGGTAAACAATCAAGTAGGTCACGCTTTCGATTGCCTACTTTTTTGGCAGGTACTCCAGCATAGATACCGAAAGATTGACAGTGTGATTTCACCAGACTAAGTGCGCCAATCGCCGCACCTTCTTCTAAAATAACATCGGGCAAAATAATACTGCCTGCGCCAATAATGACATGAGAACCTATTTTAACATCGGCATGGTGTACGTTGGTTAATGATTCAGGCAGTGTTGGATTAGTCATTGCCGCGCCGCTGTAATCATCGTTGCTGCTATAAATAGACACTCGCGACGAGATGTTACAAAAATCAGCCAGTGTGATATTGCCCGCCCCGATGAGTGATGAAAACACCGCAATATGAATATAATTGCCGATGTCTATACCGCCTGCACCTGCCGATAACACACAAAAATCATCAATTCTGACGTTATTGCCAAGGCGAATATTTTGGCAGTTATAATAAGAGGTTTTATCGGACAATAAAACGTTGCTGCCGAAACAGGCAAAGCCCATTGCTGTCATCTGTTCCTGTGTCAACCACGCCATATCAATTTCCTGTAATCAGCGCAATAATGCTTTGTTGCTGCTCAAACTCAAGCGTTGGATAAATCGGCAGACAGATGACTTCATTCGCGGCTTTTTGCGCGGCAGGCAAGTGAGCGGGTGCGGCAGATGGCAGACTGCGGTACATCGGAAAATCGCTGATTAACGGATAAAAATAGCGACGTGCATAGATGCCGTTATCACGCAATTTTTCAAATAACTGATCGCGGCTTAACGGATAATCTGAGCGTACCAGAATCGGGAAATACGCATAGTTTGCGATAGTTTCGCCGCTATCGCCTAAACAATGAATACCGTGTACGTTTGCTAATGCCGCGCGGTAATAGCTGTCAATTTTTTGGCGTTTTTGTAAGTTCGCATCAATACTTTTCAGTTGCAGTAAACCGAACGCGGCGTTAATTTCACTCATTTTGCCATTGATACCGGGTGCGACGACTGTCACTTCATCGACAAAACCGAAGTTTTTCAAATGATCTATGCGTTGCTTGGTTTTTGCATCAGGGCAAACAATTGCGCCGCCTTCAAAGGTGTTGAATACTTTGGTAGCGTGAAAACTCAAGACGGATAAATCACCGTAATTAAGGACGCTGGCGTTTTGGTGTTGTACGCCAAAAGCATGAGCTGCATCGTAAATAACGCTCAGGTTATAGTTATCGGCAATTTTTTGAATACGTTCCACGTCACAAGGATGCCCATAGCAATGCACGGGCATAATCGCGGTGGTTTGCGGGGTAATAGCCGCTTCTATTTTGTCGGGATCAAGATTGAGTGTGTCGGGATGTATATCAACAAAGACGGGCTTAATGCCGTTCCATAACAACGAATGCGAGGTGGCAACAAACGAATAGGGCGTAGTAATGACTTCACCTGTGATACGCAGAGCCTGCAACGCAACCACCAGCGCGAGTGTGCCGTTGGTAAATAAAGAGATATGTTTAACCCCTAAATAATCACACAATGCCTGTTCCAGTTGTTGGTGGAACGGGCCGCAATTAGTGAGAATTTTGTTATCCCATATCTGTTCCAGATAGGGAATAAAATCCGCCAGTTCGGGAAGCGCAGGTTGGGTGACGTAAATGGGTTTAGTGGATTTCATGACATTAACTATTTAGTTACAATGTAAAGAATGCTGGTTGGTTTTAAACCCAGCGATTGAAATACCTCTGCGCCAAAGTAAGCCTGATCCAGCTGTTCGACCGCAAAACCGTGGTATTGCAGTTTGTTGACATAATCATCATGAGCATAAATCCGCAGATGGTCATCTTGTCCGAACAAACGCCAGCGTTCCGCTGCATCGTTAAGGGTAATGTCTTCTTGTGAATGTTCCAGTCCGACGACAATAGGCACCATTAAAATACCGCGCCCGCCCGTTTTCAAGATACGGTACAGTTCGCTGATTGCTTTATCGTCACTGTCAACGTGTTCCAATACATGACTACAAATAAAAAAATCAAACTGCTCATCGGCAAACAGCATATCAGTGATGTCAATTTGATGGTCGGCTTCTGCCATCATTAAATCTGCACTGGCGTAGTCAAAAAAATTCAAGGCACGAAGTTGTTTTGACAAGCAAGCCTCAGGGGCGAAATGTATTAATCTATCACCTTCAAAGACCGTTTTTTCGGCAATCTGTTGTTTAATCCATAACGCATATAAACGTTCTCTATCCGATGCCCCGCAAGCAGGACAGCTGTAAGTCTCCAGCGCAGTCATTTCGCCTGCATCAGTGTAAGGGAAACCATGCTGCCGCCATTGCTCAATATAATGTTCAGACAAGGGTACAAAAGCCGTCGGGTGACTGTTACACACAGGGCAGTATAAATCAGCAGGTGGCGGATTTGTTTTGAAAAAACGATTAAGCCATTGTTTTAACATGACATTACCTGACATTCATTGTCAACAAACGCTTTTGTCCAGATTCGATTATTGGGTCTTCGGGCGACATTAAACACTACCGCATCATCCACTACGTCAAGAAAAGTGGCGGACATATTGGGTATCAGCGGTACGGTTATTTGCGCCTGAATGCTGTGATGACCTTCTTGTAACGGTAATCGTGTTTTGTAAGTGACGACATAGCGACCGCCGCTGACTACGGTAATCAGAGGTAATCCTGCGAGCATACAATCAGAGCCGAGAATTAAATTCTTTTTATCATCACCAACGTAGTAATTACAGGTCACTTGCCCATCAAATAGGGCTTCAAAATAAATTTTTACCAACACCGTTTGATTGAAGTCCACATAATTAGTCGGCATGGAATGTTCATCAAGCAATTCGACATAAGTAATTTTTGCACCGCCATCACCGTAGCGAAAGGAGGCTACCCGTTTTTCAAAATCACGGGAGACTTTAAAATCAGAAGAATCAATGAGTTCAGCACTGTCAGATGTCTGCGCTGTGTTTGGTTCATTAGCAATGGTTTTAGTTGGTAACGCATTATCTACGTTCATTTCTTCACGCATCACACGAACATATTGTTCTGCCACATCGGCGGCGGTGCCTATTTTTTTAAGCTGTCCATGATCGAGATAAATACCGCGCGAACACAGGCTTTTTAATGCGCCTACGTCATGACTGACAAACAACACGGTCGCGCCACGTTCCTGTATGCGCGTCAATGCGGTCATACATTTTGCCTGAAAATTCATATCACCGACTGCCAGAGCTTCATCGACAATCATAATATCGGGATTAGACAGAATGTTGACGGCAAACGCCAAGCGGACAAACATACCGCTGGAATAAGTCTTCACGGGTTGTTCGATAAATTCACCAATATCAGCAAAAGCGGCTATATCATCAAAGCGTTCCTGTACCTCTGCATGACTTAGCCCTAACACGGCGGCATTCATATAAACGTTTTCGCGGCCTGTAAATTCAGGGTTAAACCCCGAACCCAATTCCAGTAACGCAGCAACGCGACCATTAATTTCTACTTGCCCATTTGTCGGCGTGAGTGTGCCGCACAGCAATTGCAATAAGGTGGATTTACCTGAGCCATTGCGACCAATGATACCAACGGTTTCGCCTTTTTTAATTTCAAAAGACACATCGTTGAGAGCCCAGAACTCGTGAAAGTATTGTTTAGGTTGCATACCGACCATGCGTTGCAGGCGAGGAGCCATAAACTGCTTGAGGCGGTCGTGTGGAGTGCTGTAGATGTGATAGCACTTGCTTAAGTGAGTTGCACGAATGGCAATGTCGGTCATAATTTCTTGCTACTGTTGAGTGACACGTTGATAGTTATTGATTAAACACGTTATAAAACGTCGGCAAAGCCTTTTCTGGTTTTTTGAAACCAGATAAATCCCACCCACGCGACTACGCTGGCGGCGGCGGTATAAATACCGATACCTGTCCAATCGGGTAAGTGTCCCCAGATGAGGACTTCTCGTGCCTGTTCGATAATGAAGGTCAACGGATTTGCCATAATGATAGGGCGATATTGTTCCGGCATGGCGGAAATGGGGAAAAACACGGGAGAAATATACATCAATATGGTGGTAAAAATGCCGATAGTCTGTCCGACATCACGCAAAAATACACCTAACGATGCCAGCATCCACGCAAAGCCAAGGCTGATAATAATCAGCGGCAAAAACACCAGCGGCGCGAAAATAACCGTCCAGTGCAGGTAATGATTGAAGGTCACAAAAGCGATGAGTAATACGGATAAGCTCACCAGAGAGTGAAACAGGGCGGCACTTAAACTGACAATAGGCAGAATTTCCAACGGGAAAACCACTCGTTTAACGTAGTTCACGTTATTGGTGATTAAATCAGGTGCGCGGTTTAATACTTCGGCAAATAGCCCGTGTACAATCATGCCGGCAAACAGCACTACCGCAAACTGGGTTTTGCTTTCTTCCACACCATCAACACCGCCGCTCCAGCGGGCTTTAAACACCACGGAAAAAAAGAAGGTGTAAACAGCCAGCATGAAAATAGGATTAAGAAACGACCACAGCAAGCCCATCACCGATCCTTTATAGCGACCGACTACTTCACGTCTTGCCATTTGCGCAATCAGTTGGCGGTTGCGTATGACGCTACGGAGTAAAGCGATAGGTGAGGTCGGTTGTGAGGCGTGAGGATTCATGAGAATAATTCAGCTTGGGAAAGTGTGACACCTGCTTGATCTTTGGCAGATAGTTGTGGTGCATCGTCCAGCGGCCATTGAATGCCGATAGAGGGATCGTTCCATGCGATACAGCGTTCAAATTGAGGCGCGTAGTAATCGGTAGTTTTGTATAAAAATTCCGCGCTGTCACTGAGTACCAGAAAACCATGTGCAAAACCGGGTGGAATCCACAGTTGACGGTGATTGTCTTCCGACAGTTCCACGCCTTCCCATTGTCCGAACGTCGGTGAAGATTGACGAATATCGACGGCAACATCAAACACGGCACCGCGTACTACGCGCACTAATTTACCTTGAGGTTGTTGAATTTGATAATGCAAGCCGCGTAATACGCCTTTGCTGGAACGGCTGTGATTGTCCTGTACAAAAGACGCATTGAATCCAGTGGTTTCAGTAAACGCAGCTTGGTTAAAACTTTCAAAAAAGAAGCCGCGAGCATCACCAAATACTTTTGGTTCGATGATAAGCACGTCGGGAATAGTGGTAGGAATTATGTTCATAGCAACCACCCTTTATCATGAATGCGGACGAGTGATGTAACCAATTGTTTACGCATCTTGGCGGCAGTCAGGTTTTTCTGGCTAAAGCAGATAATGCTCGGTTGTGGGGTTGTCAGGTTTTTGTGATTAAGCATACGGAAGTTAATAGCTGTTTTGTGTGTTGTTAGCAAGCTCAAAGTAAGCGCGGTTACGCCTGTTATTTATTGTTCGTGAAGTTGATTTATAGCATTTTTACAGAAGCAAATTAAAACAATTCTTTTATTAATCAAGTGAATAACTATCGGTTTTGCTAGTCAAAGTTTTATTATTGTACTTGACTTTAGCTGATAGTGCGGTTTTTTTTATGGAAAAGGCACTGCGTTGGAAGTGTATTAAATCGCCATTTATCCCAGAAAACGCCATGACATAAATAATTTTTGGTAGACTTGCCATCTTTTTTACCCAGAAGGACATCACCGTGCTGTCGCATATCAAAATCGTTTTAGTGGAAACATCGCATTCTGGCAATATCGGCGCAGTGGCGCGGGCGATGAAAAACATGAGCATGACTAATTTATGTCTGGTCAAACCAAAATTGTTTCCCTGTGCGGATGCAACGGCAAGGGCATCGGGTGCGGATGATGTGTTGGCACGCGCCGTCATTTATCAGGATCTGTCCGATGCAGTAGCCGATTGTCAGTTGGTCATCGGTGCAAGTGCACGCGGACGCACTATTAGCTGGCCGGAAATGACACCGAGACAATGCGCTGAAAAAGTGGTGATTAATGAGCCGCACAATAAAGTCGCTATCGTATTCGGGCGGGAAAATTCAGGCTTAAAAAATCATGAACTCGATTTGTGCCATTTTTTACTGCGTATTCCGTGCAATAGTGATTACAGTTCGTTGAATATCGCCGCCGCCGTACAGGTGGTGTGTTATGAATTATTTGTCGCGACAGGTATCCAACAGGAAACAGTCGTTGGCGATAGAGGTGACGAACCCTTAGCCAGTGCCGCACAACTGGAATCTTTTTATGAGCATTTGCATCAGGCATTAATTGATATTGGTTTTATGCACCCTGATAAATCAAAATCCATCATGCGTCGGTTGCGGCGGATTTATAATCGCACCCTGCTGGATACCAAGGAGCTGGATATTCTGCGCGGTATTTTACGAATGTCGCAAGATCACAATAAAAGGCATGACAAATAATGTTGATTTGGCTGAAAGAAGATATTGCCTGTGTCTTTGAACGCGATCCTGCGGCACAATCAGTATTTGAAATTATCACCACTTATCCAGGTGTTCATGCAGTGTTGATTCATCGCCTGAGTCATCGGTGCTGGATGGCTGATTTTAAATGGTTGGCGCGGTTTATTGCTCATTTAGGGCGTTTTTTGACAGGGGTTGAAATTCATCCGGGTGCGGTGATTGGGCGGCGGTTTTTTATAGATCATGGTATGGGTGTCGTCATCGGCGAAACCGCGATTATCGGTGATGACTGCACGCTGTATCATGGCGTGACCTTGGGCGGTACAACGTGGAATAAAGGCAAGCGGCATCCCACTCTGCGTAATGGTGTGGTGATTGGTGCGGGTGCAAAAGTGTTAGGCCCTATCGAAATCGGTGCGGGGGCGCGAGTCGGTTCAAATTCAGTGGTGTTAAAAGATGTACCTGCCGGTGTGACGGTGGTCGGTATTCCCGCCCATATCGTTGATAGTCAGGCTAAAAAAGCCGAATTGAACGAAATTGCCAGTAAAATCGGTTTTAATGCTTATGGCATGACCGCTGATATGCCCGACCCGATTGCTCATGCCATTAATCAGATGCTGGATCATATTCAGGTATTGGATAAGCAAATTGCCACCTTACAAACAGCGGTCAATAAAGCGGGTATTAATTGCAGCGAAACACCCATTAATACGCTGAATGGCTGTGAAATTGAAGACGGTTACAATCGTTCCAAGTTAGATTAGTTGCTCTAAGTTAAAACCTGACTGGTCTGTCAGTCACTAACCTGAATTAAAACCGCCGTATAAACCCGATGTGTAAAACATAATGAGTAATAGTTGACTAACTTACTGTGTTAAGTATAGTAGGCTTTTTCAACATTATTTATAAGGGTGATTACGGTGCGCTTAACATCTAAAGGACGCTATGCAGTAACTGCAATGCTGGATCTGGCTTTTCACAGCCAATTAAAACCAGTGACGCTGATCGACATAGCGGCCAGACAAACTATTTCTTTATCATATCTGGAACAATTATTTGCACGTTTGCGTCGTGCTGATTTGGTCAAGGGTGTACGCGGACCAGGCGGTGGTTACAGCCTGTGTGGTGATGCACATAACATCAGTATTGCTGAAATTGTCGCTGCCGTGGGCGAGCGTATTGATTCCACCAAATGCGGCGGTGAAGCCAATTGCCAAAAAACTCACGAGTGTTTAACCCACGATTTATGGATGGATTTAGGCGATCACGTCAAAAGTTATTTAGAAAAAATCACGCTGGCTGACTTGTTGGCAAAAAATCGCGTAAAAGAAGTGGCGGAACGCCAAGACCAGCACGCCCAACAAACCATTGAAATTCGTAACCATAGCGATTTAATGCACACGCTGCAATGATCTATCTCGATTACAACGCCACCACCCCGCTCGATGAGCGGGTGCTGGCGGCGATGCTCCCGTTTCTCTCCACCTATTACGGCAATCCCTCCAGCTTATATCGGCACGGCAGACTGGTACGCAGTGCCATTGACACCGCGCGTGAACAGCTTGCCGCCTTGGTAGGCGTATCAGCCGCACAAATTATTTTTACCAGCGGCGGTACGGAAGCCAATAATCTGGCATTGGCAACGCTTAGCCCGAATGCTGGGTTTGCGGTGTCGGCGATTGAGCACCCCTCGATACTCGAACCTGCCCAGTATTTAACAACCCAAGGTCATGACTTGACTCTGTTAGCTGTCGATAGCAACGGGACAATTACACAGGACGCAATTAATCAGCTTATCTCGCGTCAACCGCAACTGGTCTCCATGATGCTGGCGAATAATGAAACAGGTGTTCTTCAGCCTGTCGCCGCTTATGCAGAGCAATTAAAAGCCAACAATATCCTCATTCATACCGATGCCGTGCAAGCCTTAGGCAAAATCCCCGTTGCTTTTAATCAGCTCAATGTTGATTTGATGAGCGTATCCAGCCATAAAATTTATGGAGCTAAAGGTTGTGGTGCGTTGATTGTCGGAAAAGACGTCACCATCAAGCCAATATTACGCGGCGGCGGACAAGAGCGAAACCTGCGTTCAGGCACCGAAAATGTCGCGGCGATTGTCGCATTCGGTAAAGCCGCAGAATTGGCACACAGCGAACTCAACCAGCGCAATGAGCATTTGCTCGCGCTCAGAACCTTACTGGAAAAACAGTTAGCCACCATTCCCCATTTAACCATTTTTGCCCAACACACGCCCCGATTAGCCAACACCGTATTGTTCGGTATTGATGAAGTTGATGGTGAAATGCTGGTGATGCGCTTGGATAAAAAAAGCATTGCCGTGTCCAGCGGTTCAGCGTGTGCAAGTGGCGGCAGTTTGCCCAGTCATGTATTACTGGCAATGGGCGTAGAAGAGGGGCAAGCTAAAACAGCGGTGCGGGTGAGTTTAGGCATGAGTAATACAGCGGTTGAAATTGCTGATTTTGTGACTACTTTAAAGAGCCTGATAACGCAGTAAATCATCGGGCGTATCCACATCCCACTGCATTGCCAATTCCTGATAAACAATACCGTATTGCTGACAACGGGCGCGAGTTGCACTCATTAAATGCGGCTTACTCCACGGCATATCAACAAACAATTCAGGCTGCGGGCTATTCAAACCAATTAACACATAACCGCCATCTTCCACAGGCGAAAATACCGCCGTCGTTTGCTCATTTAACGCGCTAATAGCATCGGCTAAATCGTGCGTCGTGAATGACGGGCAATCACAGCCGATTAACACCGCGCGTTTATAGTGTTTAAGTGCGGTACACAGCGCGTGATTCATCCGCTCACCCAAATCCGCGCCGTGTTGCAAGTGGCGCGTTATCGGGTACTTATCAGCCGCAGAAATAAAAAACTCATGGTCTATCGTCGGCGCACACCATAACTGTACCGCGCATAACGGCTGTTCAGTGGCGCGTTGCAAGGTGCTTAGACTGAGTTCGATATGCACCTGCATGGCTTGTTCAGCGGTGAGCGTCGGCATTAAACGGGTTTTCACTTGACCTACTATCGGAGCTTTGCAAAAAACCAACAGCACGGCATCGGGATACAAATACCTCATCGTAAGGTTTTAAACGGTAGCAATAACAGCGCGACAAAACCCACCGTGTGACGATAAGGCGTTAAACCGATGTCCATCGTGGTCTGGGGTTGTTTCGGTTCGGGGGTGTAAGTTCGGCATAATTTATCCCAGCAAGACAGGCAAAAGCCGTAATTGCTGTTGTATTCCACAGGGTTGGTGGAATGATGAATGCGGTGCATATCGGGTGTAACCAACACCATACGAATACTATTTTCCAGCAGGGCAGGGAGCTTGATATTCGCGTGATTAAAAGTCGCCGCGCCATTCAGCACCACTTCAAACACCAGCACAGCCGCAGGATTCGCGCCGATAAGATAAACACACAGCGTTTTATACAGCATGGAAACCACGATTTCCAACGGATGAAAACGCACCGCAGTCGTGGCATCAAAAGCTGTATCGGTGTGATGCACTTGATGCAATCGCCATAATAATGACCAGCGGTGCGACACAATGTGCTGGCAATAAATCGCAAAATCCAAAAATAACAAGGTCACAATAATGGCAACCCAATCGGGCGCGGCGAAAATGTGCAACAAACCGATAGACTGTTCAGAGGCATAAACCGCGCTTAAATACGCCAAGCCGCCGATGCTGACACGCATAATCAGCGTATTGAATGCCGCCAAACCCAGATTAATAAACCAGCGTGGTTTGCGTTGCGGGTCTGGGCGGCGTGGATTAAGCATCTCCCAGCCAATCATCATGGCAAAAATACCCAGCGCGCAACCCAAGCGAATTAACGTTTCCATAGTGATCCTGTGCGGTAAAGTTCAGCTAACAAATCAGGCTCTGCACCCAGCCAGTATCGTAACCGCAAACTCCACATTAATAATATCGTTTTATAAATACCGTGTTGTTGCCAACGACGTGCCGAGCTGGTCACTTTGGCAGTCAGACACACAGGTCGGCTGAGTTTTTTTAATGCGCGGCTGAAAGCAATGTCTTCCATTAACGCAATTTCAGGATAGCCACCGACGGCGATAAACGCCGATTGTGTGACAAACAACACTTGATCCCCTGTACAAATACCCGTGAAACGTGACCGCCAGTTCATCATGAAAGCAATTATATTTAATGAAAATTCTAGTTTATCTCGTTCCCACGCGCCGCGTGGGAATGCAGTGGCAACGCGCCGCGTTGCACAACTCGCAGAAATTCCCTCGCCGCACAGCCGAATATCAAACCGCCCCCAAGATTCCCGTGGCGTGATAGCGGGCGCAATCAGCGATAACGCCTGTTCGGGCAATGCCGTATCCGCATGAAGAAACAGCAAAATATCGCCCGTTGCCTGTTGCGCACCCTGATTCATTTGTCTGGCGCGTCCTCGACCAGACAACAGGATTTTATCCGCATAAGGCGTGGCGAGTTCGACCGTATTATCAACACTGCCGCCATCGACAACAATCACTTCCGCACAGTCGCGTAACGGCTGTAAAGCAAGCAAACAGCGTTCAATATTCGCGGCTTCGTTGAGCGTGGGAATAATAATGGAGAATGTCATCACATTAAAAACCAGCCGCCCATTTTGTCCAGAAATCAGCTTTATCATGATGCGTCTTGTTCATCGGCAAACCCCGCGCAATATTTTAAAATCGTCCTCATCCGCAATGCGTTTTGCTTCATCACTGAACAAATATTTGGAATTCGGCACAATACCGACACGCCCAATATCCAACCTGTCCGCATCCCAACAGGTTGCCACCGTCGCACAAGCGGATTTGCGCCCAAAAGTATGCCCACTGCACGCCCGACACAGCATAGCCAATTGTTCAGCGGTTAAATCCAATAAATGCTTATGCTGCTTGGCATACAAAGAACCACGCGCCCCATGTTCTGGGTCGTCATACTCATTTTCCCTCATGCAGTCATGAAAATACGCAAAATAAGACACCACCTGCACATCAGCCCCCGTAAACTGGGCTAAATAAAGCCCGTTGCGTTGCACCGTTTCCCAATGGCTAATCCCATGAACAGGGCTATTAAAAAGCAGCGCGTCTTGTTTGAGTAACGCTAATAATCTTGGATTAATCATATTTTCGTGTAATCTCCTTCTCGGTTAGTTTCGGAGCGTCGGGAGGAGTGGTAATGTTATGACGAAAAGCTCTACTTACTAACAATTTTTGCTATTGTTATTTACAGGTAGGGTATAGTGGACAATTTTTACACTCCATGCTAGCTACTTGCTACGGGATTACATTTTACTGTGTTAACCAATATAAAAGGAAAATATGAATTCACCGATACAAAAAATCTTATTTGGTAGTCCTGGAACAGGTAAAAGTCATAAAATTGACGCTGAAATTATTCCTTATGAATTAGGAATAGACATAAGCAAAACACCAGAAAATGTTATTAAAACTGTTTTTCACCCTGAATATACTTATGGTGATTTTGTCGGTAAATTAATGCCAATTACTCGCTCAGGAAAAGTAGAATATAATTTTTATGAAGGACATTTTTTACGAGCATTAGCACAAGCCTATAAAAATATTTTGAAGGTTCATGATAAACATGGAAATCAAATAGAGGGTAGTGAAATAGAAAATGTTGTATTAGTTATTGATGAAATTAACAGAGGGAATTCGGCGGCTATATTTGGCTCTGTATTTCAGTTGTTAGATAGAGATGATACAGGTTGGTCAAGCTATTATGTGAGTATTAACGAAATTGCTTTCATAAAAATACTAGAGCTTATTGGAGTTACTTTTTCTTATGACAATAGAGGTGATATTGATGAATATAAACTTAAACCGCATGATGGCGTAAAAAAGCTAGAAACATTACAAGATAAGCTTAAATTTTTGAAATTCGATTTAATTAATCGAACTATAAAAATCCCTAATAACCTTTCTGTTGTCGCTACGATGAATACTTCTGATAGCTCTATTTATTATATGGACAGTGCTTTTAAACGTCGATGGGAATGGGGGTTTATTGATATTGATTCTAAATTAATATGTGCTGAAGGTGTTGCTTTTGAGAGCAGAGAACAGTGGATAAACTTTATAGGTAAATTAAATGTATTTATCAAAGGTAATCACAAGTATATTCGCGGTATAGAAGATAAACAAATTGGTCATTTCTTTATCAAGGATGAACAGATAAGAAAAGCTACCATTCAAAATAAACTCATGTTTTTCCTATGGGACAGTGTTTTCAATCGCGATAAAAAGCCACTAATTAATTTGCTCTACGGAGAAGACAAAAAATATCATGATGAACTTATTACTTTTGGTGATTTCGCTAAACAAGTTGATGAGTTTATCAATGTAATAACTGAAAAATATTAAAAATGTTTAACTTCAAAGAACTGAAACTCGATAGAAGAGAAAGCACTGATAATTTAAGTTCTTTTGTTGGCATTAGACGGAATAATAACGAGCTAGAGTTTCGGTTGCCTAAAGGATTTGAAGAATTTCCAGATAATGATTTTGATGCGACTAAACAGTTATTTTTTAGAATGTATCGAACATTTAAAAAATTTGAACAAAATAACTCATCATTGTCATTAGACGAAAAGTCGGCAGGTAAAGACAATATAGAGACTAAAGGAAACGCTTATTTATTCAAGGATAAAGAAGACAACGAAGTATTGTTGTACAGCAAAATATCAGTAATAGAAAACTTACTTGACGCTTATAAAGATTTAGCATTAGACGTTATAGAGCGGCGTGTAGGTCGTGATGAAAAAATAGATTACTCAAAAATAGACCAGTATTTGCACAAAGCTATTTACTTGCCAAATGATGTTATCTATCTTGATGAAATGGATTTGCCACGTCACACATTACATTATGATTCTGCAACCTTAGTAGATTTATTTTGTTTCATTTTATACGAATTAGAAACTGAGTTAGAGCAGGATTCAGACAGTCGTGTTAAGGACTTAGCTAATAGATTCAAAGAACAGCATCTTAGTCATGAGCAATCCCTGTTTAACGAAGAAACTTTTGAAACAACAATTACTGTATTAAAAGATATATTAGATGAAATTGATAAAATAACAGCTTATAAAGATGAAGACTACTGGCAGCTTTACGAAGCTATAGAGTCATTTCTTTATGGTGAGTTAGATATGCAAAATACTCATGAAGATGGTATTTTCTGGGGTATTAGCAATTTTTATCAAATATGGGAGGATATGTGTAATACCTATGCTTTTGCTAATTTTGATGTTGTTTATGCGGATACCAATATTATCTTTGACGGAAAATGTGTAGCTAATGACAAATCAACTGGTTATTCTATCTTTAAAAAAACGGATTTTAATAATCCGTTTTTTGTAGAATTTAGAGATAAAAAAAGATGGATGCGTCCTGATTGCATTCATTTTTACAGTGAAAGTAAAGATATATTTTCTGAATCAATAATTATTGTTACTAAAAATAAACATCAAAATGGACGATTGGATTTTGATGTTTATTTAAAGGATAAATCAAAAAAAGATGTCTATGACGGGTTTTGCTATAATTTAAAGCAAGCTATTATAAATAGCAGTAGAATCTCTCATAATCGAGTTAGTGGAGCAAGGGTGGTAGGAGATAATAGCTTTAAAAATTACCCAAAAAATGAATTAGAACAAGAAAAATATTCCATAGAAAATAAACACAATATGATAATAAATAAATTATCAAGACATATTATCCTAGATTGGAAATATATGGATGCTTCTTGTTTTTTAAGCCTAAATAAAAAAATAGAACAAGATATAAATAAACAACTTTGTTATGAATTTTCATTGCAAAATTGTTATTTTGATTTCTTAATAAGAAACCAATTTGTTATACCATATTTTTATAAAGATAAAAGAGAAGATATTGGTGACAATATAAATAATGAAATACTTTATCATCGTATTAGAGACAATAAAATAGAAGTTTTTCAAGCAAACTTTACCAAAATACAAGAAGTATACTTAAGCCATGATTGAAGAGAGAACAGAGTCTAAAAGCAATTTTGTCGGTTATTTAGGTATTAAAGACTGTGACAAAGTTAATGAAGGATTAATTTTACCTAAAGTAAGAGCATTCTTTGATACAAGAAATATAAAGTATTACAAATGTATCGATAAACAAGCAAGTATTTCAGACTTAGATTTTAAATACTCTAATTTCCAATATTTCTTTCCGCATTTTTATGATTTTATAGTCGATGAAATTCATAAAACCAACGATAAAGTAGAAACGGTCATTACTTACTGCATAACCCTAGATGAAACAAATTGTAGTAAAATCTGTGATAAAACAGGAATACACTATGATGAATTTTTACTTTATAAAGAACCTGTATTCTATTTTATTTATATCGACATAAAAGATATTTTTTCTTTTTTGAGGAGAAATTCCGTATTGCCATTAGATATTTAGCATCGTAGGTTGGGTTGCGAAAAGAGGCAACCCAACCTACAAAAACTCCAACTTTTAACGCGGTTATAGCGGGCTAAAAACCGCTATATTTTCACCGTGTTTTCACAACGGCTCAAACAATACCGTTAAATCTTCGGCGGTTAGGGCGAGGCTTTCTTCTTTTGCGCCGTCGGTATAGATGCTGTCGGCTAAGGCGCGTTTGCGTTCCTGCATGGCGATGATTTTTTCTTCGACGGTGTTTTCTGTAATCAGTTTGTAGACAAACACGGGTTTGTCTTGTCCGATACGATGGGCGCGGTCTGCTGCTTGGCTTTCGGCGGCGGGATTCCACCACGGGTCATAAATAATAACGGTGTCGGCTTCGGTGAGGTTTAATCCGACTCCGCCTGCTTTTAAGCTGATTAAAAACACGTTGACCGCGCCGCTTTTAAACAATTCAATTGCATCATCGCGTCTTTTGGTTTGCCCGGTGAGTTTGCTGTAGCCGATGTCGCGTGCGGTTAGTTCTGTTTCAATCAGGGCAATCATGCGGGTGAATTGGGAAAATACCAGAATACGCCGACCTTCTTCGAGTTGTTCAGGCAGTATGTCCATGAGTAAATCCAGTTTGGCGGATTCGGTGATTTTTTGCGCTTCTTTCAGCGATAAAGTGCGCGGATCGCAACACGTTTGCCGCAATTTCAATAGCGCGTCTAGGATGGTGATGTGGCTGCGTGATAAGCCGCGTTCGGCAATGGCATCACGCACTTTTTTCTCCATTGTCAGGCGGATGCTTTCGTAGAGTGTGGCTTGTTTTGGGTGTAACGGGACGCTGCGAATAATTTCGGTTTTAGCGGGTAATTCGGTTGCCACTGCTTGTTTGGTACGACGGAGCATAAACGGCGCGAGACGGCGCGATAATTGGGCTTTACGTTCGCTATCGCCCAGGTTTTCAATGGGAGTGCGGTAGTGTTTTTTAAACGTCGCGCTGGTGCCTAAAAAGTGCGGCATTAAAAAGTCAAATTGTGTCCACAGTTCGCCCAAGTGATTTTCCATCGGCGTACCTGTGAGGCATAAACGGTGGTTGGTGGTGATTTTACGCACCAGTTGCGCGGCGATGGCGGTGGGGTTTTTGACGGTTTGCGCTTCGTCCAACACCAGATAATGATAGCGATGTTTGAGTAATACTTCTTCGTCTCTGGGCAGTAGCGGGTAGGTGGTCAACACCAGATCGTAGTCGTTGATTTTGTCGAAGTGTTGTTTGCGGTCTGTGCCTTGTAAAATCAAAACACTGAGGTCTGGAGTAAAGCGTTCGGCTTCGCGCCGCCAGTTGCTCATCAGGCTGGTGGGGGCGATGATTAAACAGGGTGAGGTCATGCGTCCTGACTGCTTTTCGACCAGTAAATGCACGAGGGTTTGCACGGTTTTACCCAAGCCCATGTCATCCGCAAGTATGCCGCCAAAATTGTATTCGCGTAAAAATTGCAGCCAGTTCAAGCCTTGTTGCTGGTAGGGACGCAGTTCGGCGTGAAAGTTATCAGGCAAAGCAACGTTTTCAATACCCGCAAAGTTGTTGAGTTTTTGCCCCAATTCGCGCAGTTTTTGGCCGCCTGTGAGGGAAAGTAAGCCGTAGCTGTGGGTTTCCAGATTTGCCAGACTGGCGGCGTTAAAACGGGACAGTTTGAGTGTGCCGTCTTTGCCTAATAAACTGGCGTTAAATAATTCCATCAATACCGCGAGAATGGGCTTGAGTTTTTCTCTGGGAACGCTCAGGTATTGATAATTGCCCAGCGGCAAGTTGAGGTGTTCGGGGAGCGCGTCCAGTGAATAATTTTCCAGTACGGGCATGATTAACGGCAGTAACGGGTAGGGCTGTCCGTTAATGTCAACGGTAAAGCGCATTTCAAACCAGTCATTCTTACTTTCGCTGATGTCGGCATCCCAGCTTTCTGCCTGTTGAAAAGTCAGTTTAAAACTGTCGTCGGTGTCGATAATCCAGCCGTCTTTTTCTAATTCAGGCAGTGCATTTTGCAGAAAATCACCCCATTGCGCCTCGTTGGCGTTGCTGGTCAATAGCAGTGCTTTTTCATCGGGTACGTCAACAGCAGGCGATATAAAGCCCCAGTCGGTCAGGCGTGCAATAGCCGCCTGTTCAGCGGCGGTGTGCCGTTGTATGCGGATCAGCGGTGAGGTGGTTTTGATGATGCTGTAGGGTTCAAGGTTTTTTGCCGATACTGGCCATTGCCCATAATGAAAACTCACCGCCATTAAATGCAGTGTGCTGTGTCGGTCAGGCAGTTGTGCGCCGAACAAGCGTAGTTTGGGTGTGGGCGTTAAGTCACGCACTTCTGTGATGGGGATTTTTTTCGGCGCAGGGAGTGGGTGTGCGCTATGTTCGACCAGTAACCGTCTGCTGAACTCATCCGCATGAGCGGCAGGAATACGCGGTGCGGAGAAGTATTTTTTTAATTGCTCATCACTGAGTTGCTGATTAAACGCGCCAATAGTGTTTGTATTGATGTCGAGATATTGCGGCGGGTTAGTGAGCATCAATTGTGCTTCAGGTTCAACAGCGATGGATAATTGGTAATCGCCCTGACTGGATTGTTGCCAGTTAAAATCCAGATCTCGGTCAGCTCCAGCGCGTAATGCAGTAAGGGTGTTGTCCTGCCAGAATAAACGCCCTGTGTGTAATAATTTGGTTAGCACAAGAAAACCGATATTACCGACAAGGCGTGGATTATTGCCATGATAATTGGTCTCCAAGGCAGTCAGCAGTTTTACAATGTCCTGATCTTCGGGTTTCAAGTAGTTGTAGTCGTGGCGCAGGAAAGGAATATGCTGCAATGACAGCCCGCGTCCCTTGTTCAGCCCTCCCGATTTTTTTAGTTTGGTGACGCGCAGTTCGACGGTAAATTCATGCGGGCTGTTAATGGCAGAATTGAGTATGTAAGCAATAAACTCCTGATGGCTATCGGGTTGCGCTACGGGTTCATCCAGCGTATTCAGCCAGTCCAGACAGCTCGCATCCGTATTGGCACTTTGCAGAGAGTATTGATACATGAGGCAAGCGGCAACAACGTGTTTGCAATTGTAGCCGATAGGACAAGAGCAGTTCCCTGAAATAGCCGCAGAACGATGATCTGCACGCCAAGTGATACGAATATTCTGCTTGTAGGGAATAACATCATTGCCTTTAACTGTTGCACTCAGTTGCACAAAAAGCACGCCTTTACTGACAATGCCAAGATTAAGTACACGTCCTTTCGCATAATACTCGATACCACGTTCATAAGTGTTGGCAGTACATCCGAACTGTATATCGGAGCGCGATAGTTTTTTGGGCGTATTCATGTAGGAAAGTATTCAGCGGCAAAATAGGGCAAACATTGTATAACAATGGCTAGACTGCCAGTGTTATTTTAGCGTAAGAACGAGTGGAAAAATTCAAAATTACTAACGTTAAGGACGACCTGTCCGACAGATTTATTTGAATACATTACAGCAATTTAAAAAAAGTCATAAATGACTACCTGAATAGGACTGATAAAAGCAATATAGTATTAATAATCATTAGCTTAGCAGGTTATGGCACAAGTGTTTGGTAATAAATAAAATCAACGGTTACAAAATTATTTACCAGTTTTTTATTTATAGTTTTGACACGACACCATGTCTCATGATAAAAATTACCCCGTTGTTTAGAAAAAGATTCAGACAACCTGCTCAAAATATATTTGAGTAGCTCTCTTGAGGAGAGAGAAATCATACACATAACTATAAGTTTAGAGGATTTTAAAATGGCTGAAGTAGAAGAAAAAGATAATCTGTGGTTGATCGTCGGTGTTTGTATTGCTGCGATTATCGTTTTAGTTGTTATGTTGAAAGCGGACGAAACTAAACATTTACAAAGTGGTGCAGTTGCTGAATCACAAAAAGAAGTGTTTACCAAAATTGAAAAAAGACACACTAGCAACAACGCATCTGCTGAGCAAATCTCAGGCAAATAAGATATTAACCCCCCGTTTACTGACCTTTTCGGGGGGTTTTTTACGCCCAAAATTCAGTGATTACTCGCACTGAACATCATTATTCCCCTGTTTTTCCAACGCTTGAATCTTTTCTTCCAATTGTTTTACTGTCTTCAATAATTCAGGCAATTTGCTGATGGCAATTTGTTCTTTATAAGCAATACGCTTCTCTTTTGCAGGACTGCCGAACATTTGCGTGCCAGCGGCTACATCACCTGCTACACCTGACCGCGCCATAATCACCGCGCCCTGTCCGATATTGACGTGATCCGCTATGCCTGAGCTGCCTGCTAGAATCGCGTAATCACCAATCGTACAAGAACCCGACACGCCTGTTAAACCGCACATAATCACATGTTTACCGACTTGATTATTGTGTCCGACCTGTACTAAATTATCTATTTTACTACCCGCACCTATCGTGGTGCTGCCTAACGCGCCTCGGTCAATACAGGTATTAGCACCAATCTCGACATTATCAGCAATGACGACATTACCGACCTGAGGTACTTTGACATGGGCATTATTTCTGAATTTGTATCCAAAACCATCGGCACCGATAATCGCACCTGAGTGAATAATGACGTTATCACCCAGAACCACGTCGTCATAAATAACAGCATAAGGATAAATGCGACAGTGCTTGCCGATTTTGACATTATTACCGATGTACGCACCTGCCAATACCACGCTGCCTTCGCCGATATTGACATCATCGCCAATGACTGCAAACGCACCAATATGAACGGTTTCATCGAAGTTGACATTATTTCCCAGTACCGCTTGTGGTGCGATGTGCTGTCCGTATGCTCTATCGGGGTGCAACAGCCCCACTGCTTTAATAAACGCCATTTCAGGATCAGCGCAACGTAGTAACGCGATAGTGTCGGGACTATTATCAACGGCAAAATCAGTGGCAATAAAACACGCGGAAGCCTTGGAGTCTTTAAGATAGCGTGCATATCGACTGTTAGTCAGCTGGGTCACTTGACCTGCCTGTGCTGAGGTAATATCAGCAGCGGATTCAATGAGGGCGGATAGATTATCGCCTTCAATGTGAGCATCACAAAAATCAGCAAGTTCTTTCAATGTAATTGGCATAATAGTCTCTGCGGTGTGTTATGTGAATTCATAGTGTATCAAACCTATTTTGATTTTTAGTGTGTTTATTAACGTAGGTATAAGGTTTGCTTGCTAGTTTATTTGATTCTTAATAAAGAATCCTGCGCGCTAACTTCTTTCAATCGTTTACAATCGCCTCATGCAAACATATAGCGAACCTTTAACATCACTTTTCAGTGCGTTTTCTGCGTCTGAGCGTCAACAAATAGAACAGGCGTTAGCGATTGTCGATTTGATTCCCGATGACTCGCATTATCACTACCCCAAAGGCGTTGAGGTAGCAGCTATATTAATGGGCTTTAATGTCGATTTGAACACCATATTGGCAGCTATTTTAAGTGATCCGCGTCTGGTAGATGCTGACATCAAAAAACAGTTCGGCGATACCGTTGCTAATTTGGTTAAAGATGTGGTGTGGTTGAATAAACTGGCGGTGTATTCGCCTGAAATGATGAACAAACCCCATCAAGCCGAAACCCTGCGCAGAATGTTACTGTCCATGACACAGGATGTCCGCGCGGTATTGGTAAAATTAGCCTACCGCATACAATTGTTGCGCAATTTAGCCCACGTTTCTTATGATGACAGGCATTTTATCGCGCAGGAAACTCTCGATATTTATGCCCCGATTGCCAACCGTCTAGGCATACACCAGTTTAAATGGGAACTGGAAGACATGGCGTTTCGCTATTTAGACCCCGCTACTTATCGGCAAATTGCCAAATCTCTTGCCGTTAATCGTGTCCAGCGGGAAAACTGCGTTAATAATTTTATTCACTTACTGCAAAGCACCTTAGCCGAAGAAGGTGTCAACTGTGAATGTTATGGTCGCCCCAAACATATTTACAGTATCTGGAAAAAAATGCAGCGTAAACAACTGCCGATAGAGGAGTTGTATGACCTGTTAGCGGTGCGCGTGATTGTCGATAACTTAGCGCATTGCTATACCGCGCTGGGTATCGTCCATAATTTATGGCAAACCATACCCAAAGAATTTGATGATTACATCGCCAATCCAAAAGAAAACGGCTATCAATCGCTGCACACTGTTATTTTAGATAGCGATGGCAATCGCATTGAAGTGCAGATACGCACGCAGGATATGCACGATTACGCGGAACTGGGCGTTGCCGCGCATTGGTCGTATAAAGAAGGCGGCAAACAAACGGCGGCAATGGAGCAAAGCGTTGCCACGCTGCGTAAATTGCTGGAAGAAAAACACCCAGCCGATAGCGTGGATGAAAATTTTCGGAATGAATTATTCGGCGACCGCGTATACGTTTTAACGCCAGCGGGAAAATTAATTGATTTGATCAAAGGCGCGACCCCACTGGATTTTGCCTATGCTATTCATAGTGAAGTAGGGCATCGTTGTCGTGGTGCAAAAGTGAACGGGCGTATTGTACCGCTGACTTACGCGCTGAAATCAGGCGAACAAGTTGAAATTCTTACCGCCAAAGACGGCGCACCCAATCATAATTGGATAGACCCCAATCTGGGTTATTTAAAATCACACCGTGCTATCAGTCGGGTAAAAAGCTGGTTCGGCAATCAGAAACAAACAGAAAAAATCGCCGCAGGTAAAGCCATTTTAGACAAAGAATGTCATCGTTTGGGGATTAAAAATCCCAATCTAACCGAGGCAATCAGTCATTTTAAGCAAGCCGATACCGATGCGTTATTAGAAGCTATCGGCAAAGGTTTGATTAACAGCCGTCAACTTGCCGCATTTTTAAAAGTTCCCGAATTAGAAGACGCGCACACCAACGTCAAACAGAAAAAAGCGGCGGCTAAGTCGGTCATTTCAGTTGCGGGGATTGATAACGTACAAACCTCGCTCGCGCATTGCTGTTCGCCCGTGTTAGGTGATGACATTATCGGCTATATCTCCCATCATCACGGCATCACCATACACCGTAAAAATTGCAAAAATATCACTCAATTAAATGTCGAAAAACAAATGCAGTTGATAGCGGTATCGTGGGCGGTAGAAAAAACCTCTCACGCGGTGCCGATTGTCATTCAAGCCTACAATGCGCAAAATTTATTGAATAACGTATCGCACATTTTAGCGCAAGCAAAAGTGCATATTTTCAGTGCCACGCTATCCAGCAACCCCGATTTATCAGGTGAGCTGAACATGAGTATTCAAATTCAAAACACCCAGCAATTAAGTCAGGTACTCGATAAAATTACCCAGTTGCCGAACATCATCGAAGTCAGACGGCAGGTTTAATCGGTTGCTTCGATGAATTGCTGGTGACGATTGATACGCCTATTAACTTATGATGGCAAAATTAAGTTTATTAAATGACGTTACGCATTGGCGAGGCAGACGATATTCTGCCCTTTATGAAAAACGGCGTAACCAGTTTTTTAGCCAATACCTTTCAGGGTGTTGATGTGCAGTGGCAGGCAAATTATAAATATCATTTTGCAAAAGAACATGAGCTACTGACTTATTGGGGCAAAAAAGTCACCGATAACGGTTCGGATATTCTGCTGAATTGCTGGTTTCAAGATTCTTTTATTACCGATGAACGGGTTGTCATCAGCACCTCAAGAGGCGAATTTTGCGCTAAATTATTGATTGATGCCTCAGGCGGTCAATCGCCTATTCGCGGCAAATATGCGTTAAGAGAAAACTGGTATTGGTGGTCGGTGTGCGGCGCGATTGTTAATTTTCCCGACGGTTTGCCCAAAGGGATGCAGGTCGGTGATTACCAACTGTGGCAAACGTTTCGTGATACCAATGCCGATGAAAATGCCTCGTTAAGTCAGGGTCGTCCCGTGTGGGAATACGAAGTGCTGGATGAAAACTCCGCGTTTGTGTTTATCTTTTTTCTGGGGCAGTTCCGTGTACCGTTTGCCGATATGGAAAGCGAATTTTTACACATTTTGCGCAACGAACCCAGCACTTCGGATTTTCATAACGTCACCATTACCGAAATGAAACACGGCTGGTATCCGTCAGGTGATGAAGATTCACAAAAAGTAACCCGTAATCGCGTTGCGTTTGTGGGCAGTTCAGCGTGTTGGACTTCCCCTTGTGGCTGGGGCGCATCGTTTATTATCGCCAATTACAAAAAATATGCGCATCAATTGAGTGCTGCCGTTAAAGCAGATAATTTGGATAAGGAATACTTGGCGGGCTTGATTCAATTAACCAGACGCTCACAATATCAAGTATTGCTGGATCAAATCGCCACGCATTTTCTGTCGTTCGCCTCAGCCGATGATCTGAATGCCTTTATCCGATTATTTGATCCTAACGGTGAATTAGGTGCAGCGGGGCCTTTGATGTGTGAAAAACTGTTTACTTTAACGATTACCGAAGAAGAAGCGTTTTTAATGTTGAAACTGGTGGCTAAAAATATCGGTGTTAAATCGCTGATAGAAACCGTTCCCAAAGAAGATTATCTGTTATTGGTCGAATTGGCGGTAGAGAGTGCCGAAGCGGCAGTGATAGATATTTTCCACAAGGGGCTGGAACTCTTGCATATTGAGTCGCCTGACGAATATGAAAGAGAGCTGGCTCTGGAATCTGGGTTCTCTATCACAGGTTAAACTTGTTACGGCGATACTAATGACTGCCAGTCCTTGAAGAACTGGCAGTCATATCTCAACGTTTAATACACTGCGAATAAATTCTGCAAATCAATCGCACACGGCGTTTACAGTTGCTGATAGATTAACAATATCTGCTTTGCTGATTGCTTTTGTGTGTAACGCACTGGCGACTAACACATGATTGATGCCCATGGCTTGAAGCTGTTGAACATCGGCAATATTGCGCACACCGCCTGCGGCGATAAACGCTGTTTGTGGATAACGTTGTTGATAATGGCGTAATTTGTCGCTATCTGCACCCATATCGCTACCCACCCGCGCCAAGGTCATGATAATCACTTGCTCAGACCATAATGTGCTGTCAGAAAATAACTGCGCCTCACCTAACGGTTCATCATGTGCGGAAAAATCTAATGATAGTAGGGCGTTTTTAGTTGCTGCCAGTTGTTCAGCAGTACAGCATTCGCTGCCTAAGACGGGGCGATAATTAGCCACATCTGCAAACGCCAAATCAGGAGATTGATAACCTGCATCCAGCCAAAAAGTAATCATTGGATAATGCAGTAAGACCTGATGAATCAACGCCTGATTATCGCCTTGCTGAGTAATTGCGTTTAAATCGGCTATATAAATAACAGTAAAATCATGCAGTTGTAAAAATGCGTCGATAACAGCGTACACATCGGCACTGGGGCATAACGGGGAATGAATTGGTTGATAGCTCTCACGTTGTCCGCGTTGCGCATGAACCACCACGCCGTCTTTTAAATCAAGCACAGGAATTAAGCGCATCAGTCGCCCGCGATGGCTAATGCGGCTTGATACAAGGTTTTTTTGCGTGCGCCTGTGATTTCTACTGCTAATGCTACGGCGGTTTTAATGGAGCATTCGGTTAATAACACGCGCAACACCCTGTCCTGCTCATCGGTTAATAGCTGCTCGCTTTTATCGACCGCTTCCGCACCATCGACGATGACGACAAACTCGCCTTTGCGCATATTGTCATTACTGGCAACTAATGCCAGTGCCTCTGTCAAGCTGGTTTTGACGATAGTTTCATGCAGTTTGGTGATTTCTCTGGCAATGACAATCTGCCGATTTAGCGGCAAAATGTCCGCCATATCTTCTAAAGAAGCCAAAATACGATGACTGGATTCATAAAACACCCACGTTGTCGGGCAGTTGAGTTGTTCAGTGAAAAAACTTTTGCGAGCGGAAGACGTGCGCGGTAAAAAACCGAAAAAAGTAAACTGGGTGACCGGCAAACCCGCCGCTGATAACGCGGCAATTAAGGCACACGCACCTGGAATAGGGACAACATCCAGCCCTGCTTCTTTGACCAATTTAACCAGCGGCATTCCTGGATCGCTTAATAATGGCGTGCCTGCATCCGACACCAGCGCGATAGATTTGCCTTCGCGGAGTTTTTCCAATAATCCCACAGCGGCTTTTTCTTCGTTATGCTGATGCAACGCGGTTAATTTGTTGGTAATGCCATAATGTTGTAACAGCATCCCGACATGACGGGTATCTTCGGCGGCAATTAAATCGACTTCTTTGAGCGTGGCGACTGCTCTGAAACTCAGGTCGGCGAGATTGCCGATTGGTGTTGCCACCACATAGAGTTTGCCGTATTCACTGGTCATTGGTTACTCGCATTTGCAAAAAAATTTTAAGGTATCTGGCATTCTAACGCATTAATACAAATCCACAGGATCAACATCCAGCGACCAGCGCACTTTAGCGGTCAGTTTAAGTTTGGCAACTTGCGGAATTATTGTTGTTAATAAGGTTTGTAAATCGCGGCGTTGTTGGCTTTGGAACAGTAATTGATAACGATGCAGACCTGCGCGTTTTGCCATCGGCGCGGTCACAGGGCCCAGTAGTTGTACGTTATGGTCTGGGATTTTTCCTGCTAAGTCGATGACCGCTTGTATAAACATAGGCGGCAGTTCCGCGTCATGTGCTTGTGCGCTGAGCATGGCTTGATAGCTGAACGGCGGGAGTTGCGCGGCGTGGCGTTCGGCTAACGCACTGACCGCAAATTGTTGATAACCGTGGTCAATCAGCGTGGTTAATAATGGGTGTGTGGGTTGGCGGGTTTGCATAATAACGCGCCCTGCTTTTTCGGCACGTCCTGCGCGTCCTGATACTTGGACGATGAGTTGCGCGAGTTTTTCAGCGGTATGAAAATCAATGCTGAATAAGCCGCTGTCCACATCCAGTATGGCGACCAGCGTGACATTGGGGAAATGATGCCCTTTCGCCAGCATTTGTGTACCTAAAATAATATCCACTTCGCCCTGATTAATTTGCTCCAGATACGCTTCCAGCGACCCTTTCAGGCGCGTGGAATCACGGTCTAAACGCAAAATGGTTTTATCGGCAAACAGTTTGCCCAGCACTTTTTCGACGCGTTCCGTGCCTAAACCTAACGGGGTAAGTTCGCCTGTTTTGCAGGCAGGACAAACCTTAATCAGGCGGTGTTCCGTACCGCAATGATGACAGCGTAATAGATGTTCATCATGATGAATCACCAGATTGGCTTCACAATGCAGACACCGCGCCACCCAGCCGCAACCATGACAAATCAAGGTCGGTGCAAAGCCGCGCCGATTTAAAAACAGTAAAACCTGTTCATTTTTTGCCAGTGTGGCGCGTATTTCGGTGAGCAGGATTTCGGATAAGCCTTCGCTGATTTTTTTATTACGAATATCCAATAAGTGTAACGTGGGTTTTATTGAATAGCCTGCACGTTCTGGCAACGGTAGCCATTGATAGCGTTGTTTATCCACATTATGCAGACTTTCTAAGGAGGGCGTTGCCGAGCCTAACAATACAGGAATGTTGAGTAATTTGCCGCGCACAATGGCGGTATCCCGCGCCGAAAAACGAACGCCTTCTTGCTGTTTAAACGAAGCATCGTGTTCTTCATCGAGAATAATCAAGCCTAGATTAGTAAACGGTGTAAATAACGCAGAGCGCGTACCGAGCAGAATCGGGCTGCTGCCTTGTTGTGCTTTTAGCCACGCGCTTTGGCGTTGATTATCGGTTAATTTAGAATGGGAAACGGCGATATTGACGGCAAAACGGTGTTTAAATCGCGCTTCCAGTTGCGGCGTGAGACTGATTTCAGGGACTAGCACCAGCACTTGCTGTCCGCGTTTCAGCACTTCGTGAATAATTTGTAAATACACTTCGGTTTTG
>JAUYBJ010000197.1 GCA_030693155.1 Methylococcales bacterium | reverse complement strand
GATGCCGAAAAAAGATTATTTACTGCTCGATGAAGATAATACTGTTGCTGTGATTGTTAAAGGTATAGACCGTGATGTAGAACGGGGTGAAGATGTGCTGATGCTGGGTTTAGCAACGGTGATGCTGTCTTCTACGTTCGCCCCCATCGCTCCGCCTTTTGTTCTGTTGCCTATGGTCGCAATGGTACTGGCGTTTTCAGCAAGTTATGCCCGCATAAATTATCACAATATGCAGCGCAAGCTGCTGAAATCTATAGAACATCTGGATAGTTACGACAGGGTTATCATAAAACCGATTGCCGCTGTGTTTGTCGAACGTCCTATGTGTCCTTTAACCGAATCATTTAATCCGTTAAAAAATCGCCGCCGAACATGGAAAAGTGCGTTAGGTGGCTTGTTGATTAATCCTTTTTGGATGCCCATTTTTTATTTCATGGGTATGCAAATTCAGGAAGAAAAAAATCTGAGTGTTTTAAATCAAGCCATTATTCGCGTTGAGCAGAAAATATCGTTTATGTAAAACTATTAACAGCGATTTTAAGCGATAATATCTGTTTAAAATGTTGGAATACTTATTATGCGTTTATTGCTGTTATTCGTTACCTTATTGTTAGTCGCGTGTGCGGCTACCAAATCCAGTATGCCAGAAAAAGCGGTTGTGTTAACCAAGCAGGATAAAGATAAAATGCTGAATGTTGCTGTGGGTGAAAGTTTTGTGATTACGCTTGATGAAAATCCAACAACTGGGTATGTGTGGGCAGTGGAGGAACAGCCTGAGTCGCTGGTGTTGCAAAGTAGCGATTATGTGAGCGACGTACATCCTAATCAGCTGGGTGCGCCAATGATTGTCGGTGTGGGCGGTAAACGCACATTTACCTTTGTGGCGCACAAGTCAGGGACGACAACGCTAAAATTGAAACATTGGCGACCGTGGGAAGGCGATGCTTCAATTGTCGATACGTTCAGTGTGCCAGTGGTTGTGCGGTAAAATAAGCGTTGTATTTAAACCGCTGTGATGCCGAATTTGCTTTGTAGATAAGCGTGGCGGGTATCGAAAATACGCTCAAGTTTATCTGCAATTAAAACCCTGTTTATCAGTTGTCCTAACCAGCCTAAAGGCATGGCATAAAACATAATATCTTCCAGCAAAATACCGTTTTGCTGTTCAGTCAAACACACTTCGTGACTCCAGAATTTGAATGGGCCAATACGTTGTTCGTACACAAAACGTTTTGGCTCATCGCAATGGCTTACTTCTGACAGCCAATTCATCGGTATGCCGAATACGGCTTTCATTTGATAGCTAATCATGAGTCCTGCATAAATTTTTTCGGGGACTGTAGAGGTGATGGTGACATGAAAAAAATCAGGGGTAATGTCATTCAAATGATAGGGCGATGAAAAAAATGACCATGCGTCCTGATCGCTCATAGTGAGCGTTTGCTGCCGATAAAGCTGATAAATTTTCATGGGTGTTTAAAGATCAATATCAATGTGTACTTCATTGCGACGCAGAAACGGCATTGTCCACGGCGGGTCGTAAGCCGCAGAACGCGGTGCAGAAACAGCCTTGTAGTTATGTTTGCTTAACCATGTTGTTAATTCTTCAGCTTTGTCGTCAATCGCCTGTTCAGACAAGCTGCCCGTGTATTTAATGACCGCCACTTTTTTTTCTGGAATATCTTTAAGCAATACAGCGGTATCAAGCGGTATGGGGGCGGTGGCTACTGAATAACCTTGTGGCAATACAAACGCCATCAACCAGACAGTCCCTGATTTTTGCTGCATAACAGGAGCAGTCATAGCGATAGTTTCTGCTGTTTGCTGTTGGATAACAGGGGCTGTCATGTCTATTTTCTGTTGTTTTTTATTGTTGCCGAAAATATAGCCCGCAAGGCGTTGAAAGCCCTGACTACTGCTGTCTTTATAATCCGCATTGATTTCAGTTTGCGCTACGACCAGAGCTGGATAATGCCTGATTTCAACGGTATCGTACTGTTTAAGCACCTGATAAATCGGTTCTTCTGTTGTGCGTATGCCCACGATATTACAACTGGCGAGGAAAATTGAACTTAAAATGCTGATTAATTTTTTCATCAAATAGCCTTATTAAAAGTGATTATTCAGCTGATTTTTTTCTGCGCCAAATAAAAAAACCAGCCGCAGCGACGGCGGCGACTAAAACAAATATTAAAATCGGATATTCGTAAAACATTTCAATAAACGCGCCCATTCCGTGTGACGTACCGCGATAATATGGTCCCATGATTTTTCTCCTGTTTTAGAATGTTTTGTAATTTGATAATGACGCACTGTAACGCAGTACCCGATTCAGCTACTACTTACTGCATCTAAAAATAACATGAAAATGCTATAATCTCTCCATTTTTAACCACTTAACTATATAAAATTATGAGCATCAAATTATCTAATAGAGTCAACGCGGTAAAACCTTCACCTACTTTAGCCATTACTGCCAGAGCCGCCGCTATGCGAGCAGCGGGTAAAGATATTATCGGACTAGGCGCAGGCGAACCTGATTTTGATACCCCTGACCATATCAAAGCGGCAGCCGTTAAAGCAATGGACAGCGGTTTTACCAAATATACTGCGGTTGACGGCATCGCCAGCTTAAAAAAAGCCATTATCACTAAATTCAAAGATGACAACGGTTTGGATTACACAGCTAAACAAGTGTTAGTGTCGTGTGGCGGAAAACAAAGCTCTTACAATCTGACGCAAGCCTTATTAAATACAGGTGATGAAGTCATCATCCCCGCGCCGTTCTGGGTATCGTATCCTGACATGGTGTTATTAGCCGACGGCGTGCCTGTCATTATCGAAACCACGCAAGCGCAAAATTTCAAAATCACCCCAGAACAACTTCGCGCCGCGATTACCGATAAAACCCGTTTAATCTTCATCAACAGCCCGTCTAATCCCTCAGGCGTGGCGTATTCATTGGAAGAACTGAAAGCTCTAGGTGACGTGTTAGTCGATTATCCCAACATCATTATCGCTACCGATGATATGTACGAACACATCTTGTGGGAACAAGGTACATTCGTGAACATTTTGAATGCGCATCCTGAATTGTATGACCGCACTGTGGTGATGAACGGTGTTTCTAAAGCTTATTCGATGACAGGCTGGCGTATCGGTTATTGCGCAGGCCCTGCGGATTTGATTGAAGCGATGTGTACCATTCAATCACAAAGCACCTCTAACCCAACGTCAATTTCTCAATACGCCGCCGAAGCCGCATTAACTGGCGATCAAAGTTTCATCACCAATATGTGCGTGGAATTCAAAAAACGTCATGATTTCGTAGTCGCAGAATTAAACACCATCGACGGCGTGGAATGTTTACCAACAGATGGCACATTTTACGTTTTCCCCAATGTCGAAAAACTGATTGCGCGTTTAGACGGCATCAACAACGATTTAGAATTTTCTGATTATTTAATCGAAAAAGCAGGCGTGGCGTTAGTCCCTGGTTCTGCATTCGGTACAGAAGGGCATATTCGTATTTCTATCGCCACCAGCATGGATAATCTGAAAAATGCGTTAGCACGCATTAAAGCGGCGGTTTAAGTCGTTTTTTGTGGTGTGAGGTGCGCATTGCGTACCTCACACAGCTATATAATTAATGATGTGTAGCAAAGTCATAAGATGTAAATCACCCATAATTACAAGTTTATAAATTATTTTGCAGGTTGCTATACTTAGGATAATACCCTTGTCATATTGAACATTGATAATCGGAGTCCCCCTTAAACAATGTTTAGGCTCTGTTGACATTTGGTAAAATCGCTAACTATATCAGTAAGTTATGATTTTGCTATATATCTATAACTGGTTGTTTCTGAATGACTATTCCCGAAATGTCAACAGAACCTAACACTTCGAGGTTCTTTATGAAAAATAAGTATTTGATTCCATTCATTCTTTTACCCTTTTTTGTAATCCCAACTGCTCAGGCACAAATAGACCTGATTGCAATCGGTCAAATCAGTGCTAGCTATGAGGATATGGCAACAAAAACCGCTACGCCACTTGAAAATGGCGTTGCTGGAAATATACTCGGCGGCGTTGGTTCTGGTTTTGCTTATGCAGGTGGCAATACGTTTCTTGCCCTTCCTGATCGCGGTCCAAACGCTACCGCTTACAATCCAGTAGTTGATAACACGACTTCCTACATCCCACGTTTTCAAACATTGAGCCTGTCATTGGCAGCTAATCCAAGCTACGATTCATTCCTGCCTGGTTCGATGCCTTACATATTATCGCCGTTCCTCACCAAGACCACGTTGTTGTCCAGCAAAACAAAATTGGCTTATGGTGTTAATGGCGCACCTCAGTTAAACAGCAAATAAAAATTTTATTTTAGTGGTCGTTCAGATAATTTTGATGCTACTAAACCATCCACTAACCCACAAAACGGTCGTTTAGACCCCGAAGGTATTCGCGTATCCAATGATGGTAAAAGCGTCTTTATCACTGATGAATACGGCCCTTATGTTTATCAGTTTGATCGTAACAGCGGTAAACGCTTAAAAACATTCACGCTACCCGCTTACTATGCTGCCATTAAACCAGCAGCAGAAGAAGCTATCGAAATACCAAACAATACCGTTGGTCGAATTTCAAACAAAGGTATGGAAGCACTGGCTATCACACCAAACGGCTCTACTTTGGTTGGCATGATGCAACAAAATCTGGCTCAGGATACCAAGAAATATCTGCGTATTATTACCATTGATATAGCGACTGGTTTAACGCATGAATATGCCTATAAATTAACCGATGGTTCAAGCGTCAGTGACATCTTGGCGATAAACGATCACGAATTTTTAGTCGATGAGCGTGATGGTGCAGGTTTAGGTGACGGCACTCCAGCAAAGGTTAAAAAACTGTACAAAATTAATTTGACAGGTGCAACCGATATTAAAGGCGTTGCGGCATTAACTACAACAAACCTTAGTGGCATTACTTTAGTGCAAAAAACTGAGTTTCTTAATGTAGTGGCTGTTTTAAATGCAAATGGTGTCTCTGCGGTTAATGTTCCTGCCAAACTTGAAGGCGTTGCTTTCGGCCCTGACATGGTTATTAAAGGTGTAAATAAACACACTTTATTCATCGTTAACGACAACGATTTTCTATCCAGTGTTAATGGTGTCAACAACCCCAACCAGTTTTTTGTGTTCGCGGTTGATGAATCGGATTTATTTGGCTACGCACCGCAAAAAATTCGTAATGAAGATAATAAAGATGACTAATGTGTAAGCAGTAAGATCATGATATGGACTCCTCTTCTTCACCGCTGGTGTCAAAATACACCCGCATAAAACAGAGGAGCGAAGAGGAGTCCTTTATCCAGATGCGCGAAAAACCCCGCCTCTTTAGGGCGGGGATGGATAGCGCGGCGGCGATAGCCGCCTTTGGCATTAGTTAGGCGTTTGTTGTTGTTCGATATATTTGCGAATAATATCAATGGGCGCACCACCACAACTACCCGCAAAGTAACTAGGAGACCATAACGCCTTGCCCCATAGTTTTTTCTGAATACTGGGGTAGCCTTTCTTCCGAATCAAAAGGCTAGAAACACCTTTCAAGCTATTGACCAGTTTTGATACTGCCACTTTAGGCGGGTAATTCACCAGCAGATGAACATGGTCGTCTTCACCATCGAACTCAACGAGTTCAGCCTCGAAGTCAGAACACACCTTGGCAAAGATACCGTGCAAATCATCTAGTATTTCTTTGGTGAATACACCACGGCGATATTTAGTCACGAAGACCAAATGAACGTGCATCATGAAAACACAATGCCTACCTGTTCTTATTTCCATAAAATCCTTGATAGACCAGATTAAAAAATGATAGGATAGCATCCATGAAACCAATAATCAAAACCCTATCAGTCAGAGTCCGCGACAAGCACGCAAAACAATTGCGTCAATGGGCTTTTGAAGTTAATCAAGTGTGGAATGCGGCTAACGCGGAATCCGCTGAATTTTCGTGGGTGGGTATTCCAGAAGTGGGTTTCATGAATTGTGGCACATCGGAATTTGATTTAAACAACTCGTTAAAAGGTATTCGCGCCGAGCGCAACATGAGTATTGGCGCGGCTACCGTTCAATCCACCATTGCACAACACGCAAAATCACGAAAACAGTTCAAGAAAAACAAGTTGAATTGGCGGTGTTCAGGCGGTGCTAAAAAAGCCCTTGGATGGATTCCATTCAAAGCCGCTGGCGTTAAATGGGTGAATGGTTGTGTTCGGTTTTGCGGTAAGTTTTTTAAAGTCTACGATTCTTACGGGCTTAGCCAATTTGAATTAGGCACAGGTTGCTTTAGCGAAGATTCACGCGGTCGTTGGTACTTCAACACCACCGTGAAATCGAAGCCCATTCTTAGACAAGCCGCAGGTGGTCAAGTAGGTATTGATCTAGGGCTGAAAACCACGGCTACCTGTTCCAACGGCGACAGCTTAGCAAGACAGGATTGCTACCGAAATTTAGAACAAAAACTGGGTAAAGCGCAACGCGCTAAAGACAAAGACCGCGTTAAAGCCATTCACGCCAAAATAAAGAACACCCGCAAGGATGCAATCCATAAATTCACCAACAAGATAGTAAAAGAAAACAGTTTAATCATCGTTGGCAACGTCAGCAGTCAGAAACTAGCAAAAACCAAGATGGCTAAATCCGTTTTGGATGCAGGTTGGTTCATGCTGAAAACACAACTTGAATACAAGTCGATAGCGACGCAAGGCGTGTTTTTAGAAGTCAACGAAAGCTACACTACCCAAACTTGTTCGTGTTGCGGGCTAATATCCGCAAATAGTCCGAAAGGTAGAACAGGTTTGCGAATAAGAGAATGGACTTGTGCCGAGTGTGGCACGACGCATGATAGAGATATTAATGCGGCTAAGAATATTCTCGCGCTTGGGCATAAGCGTCTAGCAGTAGGAATCCCCCTGCTTTAGCTGGGGGAGGATGTCAA
>JAUYBJ010000194.1 GCA_030693155.1 Methylococcales bacterium | reverse complement strand
GGCGGCATGAAGCGTTACCGCATTCTTTCTGACAGACTAAGAAACCATCTTATTGATTTATACGATGATATTCTCGGAGTCTGCGCGGGGCTTTGGAACTTCTATCTCGCTAACTGATTGTTTTATAATGGAACAACAACTATAATATAGAAACGGCGATGTGTCACTAATTGTTTCTAAGTGTAACAAGGAAAATAATGAAAGTTAATGTGCCCCCTATTAAGTCTCAAGGAATCAAGACTAAATTAGTACCCGCCATTGCAGAACTTGTTCCAGATAATTTTACGGGCACTTGGATAGAACCTTTTATGGGAACGGGCGTTGTTGCCTTTAATTTAGCCCCTAAAAAAGCATTACTCTGTGATAGCAACCCACATCTAATTAATTTTTATCAAGCAATTGCCACAAATGACGTTAATGCAATTATCGTTAAGGAATTTTTGCAAACAGAAGGTGATAAATTATTAATAAAAGGAGAAAGTCATTATTATGATATTCGTGAACGGTTTAATAAAAACCATCATCCATTAGACTTTTTATTTTTAAATAGAGCAGGGTTTAACGGTATGATTCGTTTTAATCGCCAAGGGGGGTTTAATATTCCTTTCTGTAGAAAGCCACAGCGTTTTGCACAAGCCTATATTACCAAAATTGTTAATCAAGTTGACCATATATCTAAGCTATTAAAGACAAAAGACTTTTCTTTTAAATGTCAGGATTTTAGTGAAACACTAAATTCTGCACAAGAATCCGATATTGTCTATTGCGACCCTCCGTATATTGGTCGTCATGTTGATTATTATAATAGCTGGGATGATAACGATGAGAAAAAATTATTTCAATTACTTTTAAAAGTACAAAGTAAGTTTATTCTTTCAACATGGCATCATAATGATTTTAGAAAAAACGAGTATATTGATTTGCTCTGGAATCAGTTCCATATTTTCACTCGTGAACATTTTTATCATGTAGGTGGTAGTGAAAAAAATAGAAATCCAATGATGGAGGCGATTGTGGCTAATTTTTGTATTGCTCCCGTGTCAGCCCTGTCAGTTTATCCTATAGCCCGACAGCCACAAAAATCCGTTAAAATACCCGACATCGAAATAAACACCATTAGCCTGAGGTAACAACGTGGGTAAAGTAATAGCCGTCACCAATCAAAAAGGTGGCGTAGGAAAAACAACAACCAGTGTCAATCTTGCCGCGTCTTTAGCGGCGGCTAAACGGCGTGTTCTGCTTGTAGACCTTGATCCACAGGGTAATGCGGCAATGGGCTGTGGTATTGATAAAAATGATATTCAACATTCCAGTTACGAATTGCTCATGGCGATTGTACCTGCCATTGATACTATTATTGAACTGCCTGATTTTGGTTTTTCAATCGTGGCGGGTAATTCAGACCTAACAGCTGCCGAAGTGGAATTAATGCAGGCTGACCGCAAGGAACAACGTTTAGCTGATGCGTTATTGCCGATAAAAGCACAGTATGATTTTATTTTGATAGACTGCCCGCCGTCGTTAAATATGCTGACACTGAACGCAATGGTGGCAGCGGACAGTTTATTGATACCGATGCAATGCGAGTATTACGCACTGGAAGGCTTATCGGCATTAATGACGACGTTGCAAAATATTCAGGCTACCGTTAATCCGAACTTACATTTGGAAGGCATTTTGCGCACCATGTACGATGACCGTAACCGTTTGACCAAAGATGTATCTGAACAACTGTTACGCTATTTCGGTGATAAAGTGTTCCGCACCTGTATTCCCAGAAATATCCGTTTAGCCGAAGCACCCAGTCATGGTTTACCCGTGTTAAGCTACGATAAATCGTCACGCGGTGCGTTGGCGTATATTGCCTTAGTCGGCGAAATGATTAGAAAAGAAACTCCATGACTACGCAAAAACGCGGCTTAGGGCGCGGGCTGGAAGCCTTGTTAGTCGATGTTGCCAAGCCAGTCAAAGCGAAAGAAAGTGTGCCAACACCACACGCCACCTTAGCCGACGATCACGCTGCTATCGCCACCATCGCGCTCATGAAAGCGATACAAAAAGAAAACGCCAATCTGGTTAAAGAAGTGGAAGCATTAAAAGATTTGCTAGACGACTTTGAAGCACTGGTTCAAAACCTCAATATAGATAAACCAACATTATGACTGTAAAAAAACGTGCATTAGGGCGCGGACTGGATGCTTTATTAGGTGATGCGTCTCCCAAAGAGCAAAAACCGCACACACTGGAAACGCTCCCCATTGAATACTTGCAACGTGGAAAATACCAACCGCGTAAAGACATCAATCCCGAAAAGTTGCAGGATTTAGCCAATTCCATTAAATCGCAAGGCATCATCCAGCCAATCGTCGTGCGTCAGCTTGCCCAGCATCAATATGAAATTGTTGCAGGTGAGCGTCGCTGGCGAGCGGCGCAACTGGCAGGACTGAACGAAGTCCCTGTGGTGATTAAAGTTATTGATGACAACAGCGCAATGGCAATTGCCCTGATTGAAAATATTCAGCGCGAAGACTTGAATCCGTTAGAAGAAGCCGATGCACTGAAACGCCTGCTGGAAGAATTTTCCATGACGCATCAGCAAATCGCTGATGCTATCGGTAAATCCCGTGCCACCGTAACCAATTTATTACGCCTGCTGGATTTACACGTTGAAGTCAAAACCCTATTGGTTAATAAGCAAATAGACATGGGACACGCCCGTGCGTTATTAGCGTTGGAAGGCGTAAAGCAAGTCGAAATCGCGCGTAAAATAGCCAAAGACGGCTTGACGGTCAGAGCTGCCGAACGCTTGATTAAAGAAGCACAAGAAACGCCCAAACCGCCGACTGTCAAAGTCATCGACCACGACACCCGACGCTTACAAGATGATTTAACCGCCAAACTGGGCGCGAAAGTTTCCATCGACCACAAAGAAAACGGCACAGGGAAATTAGTCATTGCGTATTCCAGTTTAGAAGAACTGGACGGCATTATTGAACAGATTAAATAACATACTTTAAGACCTTTCAGATGTTAAAAACCTGAAAGGTCTGTTATCACTCGGAGGTTTTTATGTCAGAACATCAACACCCCATCGCCTTAAGCGATGCCGAAATCGAACAACGTTTAAAAGATGAATTACCCAATTGGACGTATGAAAACGGCTGGATTAGACGCAAAATAAAAACCAGTAGTTGGAAATCCACCTTAATGGTCGTCACCACCGTCGGACATCTCGCCGAAAAAGCGTGGCATCATCCTGACATGAGCATTTCCTATGCGTTCGTTATCGTTAAATTAGTCACTCACTCAGCCAAAGGTGTGACCGAAAGAGATTTTGCGTTAGCGAAAAAAATTGAAGAAGTGCTGTTATGGGATGCGGCGGCAGAACCCAATGGCGTTTTTGAAGGCACACCGAAAGACGACCAGCGGTTTAGTTATATCAAAGGGTAGGCTTGCATAGCCATATTAGAGCAACAAATTATTAATGAAATTAACCTTAGTTTGGTGGAATACCAGTTTAGCACCGCTCAGTAAAACAGCTGCTTCTGAATCGCACTTGAATACAGTGTGTAGAGTGCTGGAATGTTTTGTTGAGCAGCTACAGGCTGATTTTATTGCGTTGGGTGAAATCAACGATGATCATTTCAATTATCTTGAACAATATACCAATATCAACGGTTTTCGTTGGCTGAACTTATCAGGTAAAAATGAACGAATTACTTTCGATACTTGTGTTCTGGTTCGTGAAGATAAATTGCAAATTTTGTATACGCAAAACCTAATCCTTCCGAAAGCAACTAACTCAGTCAAAATTGGACAAAAGTTAATAATGGCGGTAGCAGATTATGATTCGCCTGTGCATATTTTTCTCTCACATTGGACTAATGTTCGCGATTGTCATGAAGCAGATAGTGATGTGGCTACACTAAACAGGACACTTTTCTATAAAATCACTGAAAAGACCTGAGAGAGTTTATATGACAAGCCAAGCCAAAGAAAAATACACTGCTGAATTTAAAGAAAACGCGGTCAAACGTGCGAATGAATCGG
>JAUYBJ010000192.1 GCA_030693155.1 Methylococcales bacterium | reverse complement strand
CATGAAGCGTTACCGCATTCTTTCTGACAGACTAAGAAACCATCTTATTGATTTATACGATGATATTCTCGGAGTCTGCGCGGGGCTTTGGAACTTCTATCTCGCTAACTGATTGTTTTATAATGGAACAACAACTCTAATAATTCGTTAATTTTTATTGCTTGTCACAAATTCTTCTTAACGCGTCACGATTAATAATATCAATAGTGCCTCGCTTTAAGTTTATCCACCCATAGTTCTCAAAATTTTTCAGATGACGGGAGACAACCTCACGAGCCGTACCTAATTCATAGGCAAGCTCGTGATGTGTTTTAGCAATCACTTTTTCCCCTGTTTCCAATAGAACTTTGCATATCCGCTGGTCAATCGTGTCAAAAACAACGGTCTCCATGCGACCAATTAATTTAGCCAGCCGTGATGAAAAGTTTTTGAAGGCAAACTCACGAAAAAAAGCCGATTGTTCCATACATCGGTAAAAGGCGTGGGATGACATGGCAAAGGCTTGTACTTCGCTTTCTGATATACCTTCAGCAGGGTAACTGTCGCCGCTTAGTAGACACGATGTTGTCAATACACAGGAATCGCCAGAACGCACATGGTAAAGCAATACTTCCCGACCATTGTTCGACATAATCTGTACTTTCACTGCGCCAGTCAGTACCAGCAGGTAGTTTTCACACAGACTTCCCGGATAAAATAACTGTCGTCCAGCAGGAAAGGTGACCAAACTTGAAGCACTCATCAAAAGCTCAACCCCTTTGTCATTGTTTTTAATGAACTGCGGAAAATAAGCAGCCCACAAATCCTGATTGTTTTTCATGTTTGACCCTCAATTAACTTTATAACAACGATGAACAGGGCTTTTCTACCTGCTGCCAACTTCAATTTTATGAGCAAATGGTTGGCAACCAATAAAACTATTTCCCCACCCTGCACCAGACTACACGCTTTTTTCATACAATAGACGCTAACACACCGTATAATACACGGTTATTTTACTGACTTGCTAGGTGTGGTTTATGCAAATTATTCAAGAAGCACTCACGTTTGATGACGTGTTATTAGTGCCAGCACACTCAACCGTGCTGCCGCGTGATGTAGAGATGAGGACGCAACTGACGCGCACCATCTCGCTTAATATTCCGTTGGTGGCAGCGGCAATGGATACCGTCACCGAAGCACGTCTGGCAATTGCAATGGCGCAGGAAGGCGGTATTGGTATTATTCATAAGAATATGACCATTGAGCAACAGGCGCGTGAAGTCCGCCATGTTAAAAAATATGAAAGCGGCGTGATTAAAGACCCGATTACTGTATCACCTGATACCAGTGTCCGTGAGGTAATGCAATTAACCCGCGCTAAAAATATTTCAGGTGTGCCTGTAGTCAATGGTGATGAGCTGGTCGGTATCATCACCAGCCGTGATTTGCGTTTTGAAACCCGTCTTGATGAGCCTGTTTCCAAAGTGATGACCCCTAAAGAACGGCTGGTCACCATTAATGAAAATGCGGATCGTAAAGAAGCTATCGCGCTGCTGCATAAACACCGCATTGAAAAAATACTGGTCGTTGATGATGCCTTTAATTTACGCGGCATGATTACCGTTAAAGATATTCAAAAAGCCAAAGATTATCCCTTGGCGTGTAAAGACGAGCAGGAACGTTTGCGTGTCGGCGCGGCAGTCGGTACGGGTGCGGGTACAGCAGAACGAGTAGCCGCGCTGGTTGAGGCGGGCGTGGATGTCATTATTGTCGATACCGCACACGGGCATTCGCAAGGGGTGCTGGATAGAGTGCGCTGGGTGAAAGACACTTATCCGCAAGTGCAGGTTATCGGCGGCAATATCGCCACCGCAGAAGCCGCATTGGCATTGGTTGAAGCAGGCGCGGATGGCGTAAAAGTCGGTATCGGCCCGGGGTCAATTTGTACCACGCGTATTGTCGCAGGTGTCGGTGTGCCGCAAATTACCGCCGTGAGTAACGTCGCGGATGCACTGAAAGGCACTGGCGTGCCGTTGATTGCCGATGGTGGCATTCGTTATTCGGGTGATGTGGCTAAAGCTCTGGCGGCGGGTGCGTATTCGGTGATGCTGGGCGGCTTGTTTGCAGGTACGGAAGAAGCACCGGGAGAAGTCGAATTGTTTCAAGGACGCTCGTATAAATCCTATCGCGGCATGGGTTCATTAGGCGCAATGTCACAGCAACAAGGCTCTAGCGACCGCTATTTTCAAGAGACCGACACGGTGGAAAAATTAGTCCCCGAAGGTATTGAAGGGCGCGTACCGTATAAAGGCAGTTTATTGGCAGTCTTGCATCAATTATTAGGCGGCATACGCGCCAGTATGGGCTATACAGGCTGTCAAACCATCGCTATCTGGCATGAGAAAGCGCAGTTTGTGCGTGTTACCAGTGCGGGTATGCGTGAAAGTCATGTTCATGATGTGACTATTACCAAAGAAGCTCCGAACTACCGTTCAGATTGAAGCTGACATAAAAAAAGCCCTCTGCATTCATCATGCAGAGGGCTTTTTATTTAGCGGAAAAAACGTGTTTTTTTACGCCTTGTGATTTACGCTGCGTAATTGCTAGCGGCAAAATCCCAGTTAGCCAATACCCAGAACGCTTCCAGATATTTTGGACGCAAATTACGGAAATCAATGTAATAAGCGTGTTCCCACACATCACAAGTCAATAAAGGTGTTTGACCTGCTGTTAATGGGCAGCCTGCGTTGCTGGTGCTGACTAAAGCTAAACTGCCGTCTGCATTTTTAACCAACCACGTCCAGCCTGAACCGAAGGTAGTCACTGCGCATTTAGTGAATTCTTCTTTGAATTTTTCAAAAGAACCGAATGTCTCATTGATAGCATCCGCTAAAGCGCCAGTCGGTTGACCTGCACCCTTTGGTGTTAAGCTGTTCCAGTAGAACGTGTGATTCCAGATTTGTGCTGCATTATTAAAAATACCGCCAGACGATTTCAAAATAATATCTTCTAATGATGCACTTTCAAACTCAGTCCCTGGCACTAAATTGTTCAGGTTGGTGACATACGTTTGGTGATGTTTGCCATAATGAAACTCGATGGTTTCAGCAGAAATATAAGGTGCTAATGCGTCGTTAGCATACGGTAAAGCAGGAAGTTCAAAAGCCATGAGTGTCTCCTAAAAGAAAAGTTAAGTGCAATCTTGCTAAGAAAACTACCAGTAAAACATAAATACCCAGTAATTCAATAGGTATAACTTTATCATTGCTGGGCAATTAAATAAAGAGGGGCTTTGTGCAGGCAGAACAATCACACTAAAATGATGTCTTTAGTGTAGCGGGTTGAACAGGTGCTTTTTACCGTTGAGCATGATTGTCCTTGCAACCGATTTAATATCCAGCCCATTCTACTTTAATGCTAAAACTATGCTGACCCGACTGATTATCTACTTTGCCTACATTCTGAAAAGATCGCCGCGTTATCGACAGGTAAAGCTGTTTTTTTACGATTTATTGGAAAATCAGGACAGTCGGATTAAATCTTATTTTGATATGTTCATGATTTGTCTGGTCATGACCAGCGTATTCTTGCTCATTTACGAAGTAAATAATGACTTTAATCGAATAGATACAGTATTTGAATACATCATTATTGCGCTGTTTATTTTGGAATATCTGCTCAGGGTATGGCTATGCAATGACAGTCATACTATTTTTCTCGAGTATTATGAAAAAACGCGCTACCTGAACATTCCGTTTCGCTTGAGAGAAGCCTTGTGGCTGGTGTTTGCGCAAAAACTGGCGTATATGCTCACGCCGTTGGCACTCATTGATTTGCTGGCGATTGTGTCGATTTACAGACCGCTGCAAATATTGCGTATCTTTCTGATTTTTCGGCTATTAAAATTATTCCGTTACTTTAATAACATCAAATTATTTGCCGATGTGTTGGCGAGTAAACGTTTTGAACTCTATACGCTGGCTATTTTTCTGGGTTTTCTGATTTTTATCGGCACGATCAGTATCTATTTATTAGAACACCGTGATAACAGCCAACAAATCAGCAGTTTATTCGACGCACTGTATTTCACTATTGTCACCGTTGCCACCGTCGGTTTTGGCGATATATCACCACACACGGGGGGCGGGCGTTTAGTCGCGATTGCGATGATTTTTTCTGGTTTGGGCGTGTTGGCTTTTTTACCTCGATTATTGTCGCGGCATTAAGCGAAAAAATACAAGAAGTACGCGACCAAAAAACTCACTCCGAATTGCACCGTTATACCAGTTTTGTGATTATTTGCGGTTTTGGGCGTGTCGGACAACATATCGCTACTCAACTGGAAAAAGATAAGCAGCGGTTTGTTATTATTGATAATCAGGCAGACCGTATTGCCAAAGCAAAGCGACGCGGTTATCTGGCTATTCATGCCGATGCCAGTCGCAATAAGATATTGACCAGCGCGGGGATTAATAAAAAAGCGACTGCCGTCTTGTGTACCACAGGTGATGATGTCATTAATGTCTATATCACACTGACCAGTCGGCATTTGAATCCTGATATTCGCATTATTTCGCGTGCCAATCATCGGGAAAATGTCAAAAAACTCTATCAGGCGGGGGCAAATGATGTGCTGCAACCGTTTGAAATAGCCAGTTTAGTGGTGGCGGAATACGTTGGGCAGCCTGTGGCGTTTGAAGCGATAGTCGGTATTATTAATGAAGAAAAAAACTTCGTCATGGAAACCTTGTGTATCCATTCAGGATGTTTCATCGACGGTACACGGCTGGCTGATATTGATTTTGCCGAACGCAAACTGATGTTAGTCGGTATTATCAGCACCCACGCACTGCACCACAAACATAAAAACCGTTATGCCATCAAAGACCAGCATTTCTATTTTAATCCCGCCGCCTCGTTTGAATTGCAGGCGCAGGATTTATTGGTATTGCTGGGTAAAGAAGTCAGTATTGATTATTTTCGCTATCAAATTGAAAGCAGCCGCCCTAAACGCAGACTCACACCATGAAACAGATTGTCGTATTCGGTTATAGCGTCATGTCACTGGAAGTCATGAAACGCCTGAACTCAAAACAGCACACGCTGTTATTTGTCAGTGAAGACGAGGATGAAGCCGAACGCATTACCGAGCAGGGCTTTGCAACCACCATTATTGATTTTCGAAATGATGACGAACTGACCGCCATCGGCATAGGTTCCAGTGTGGATATTATTTTTTGTTTTTATCCCACCGACTCGGATAATGTATTTTTAACCATTTCTGCCCGCGCTCTTGATAAAGAACTGACTATTATCGCTATTGTCGATGATCCTGAATCGGCGGAAAAATTATTGGCGGCAGGGGCAAATAAAATTATTGATCCCTATGAAATTTGCGCAAAACGCACCCACAATATGCTGACCAAGCCCGATGTGACCAATATGCTGGATAATACGGTGTTTGGGCAACATGATTTGAATATTGCGCAAATAGAAATTCCCAGCGGGTCTTATCTTGAAGATTCAAAAAGCAGTGACTTGGGACTGGCAGAAAAATACAATTTAATACTCATCGGTATCGTCGATAGAGAACTGGGCGACGCATTGCATTTTGCCATCAGTGAAAAAAAACATATCCTGAACGCGGGCGATGTTTTAGTAGTATTGGGCCCGTCACGGGAAATTAAACATTTTAAAGAAGTAGTAAATGGCGGTTATATATGTTGGAATTAATACGATTTAATTCAAGAATTTGGTTTTTTTTGGGCTTTGCAGGCTGCGTGTTTTTGCTGGCAATGGGCGCGTATTTTCAATTTGTGCAAAAGTTAAATCCTTGCCCGCTGTGTATTTCGCAACGACTAGCGATTTTAGCCACAGGCATCGTGTTTTTAATAGCGGCACTGCATAATCCTGAACAACAAGGCACAACCCGTTATGCCATTGCGGGTGCTATAACTGCCTTAATGGGTGCGTCTATTTCAACGCGCCACGTCTGGTTACAACATTTACCCCCCGAAGAAGTGCCTGAATGCGGGCCTGATTTGGCGTATATGTTTAATAATTTTCCGTTATTTGACACCCTGAAATTCATGCTCAGCGGCACGGGTGATTGTGCCAAAGTGGATTGGACGCTCTTAGGTTTCAGTATGCCTGTGTGGACATTGCTCGCCTTTTTAATGCTGGCAACGCTCAGCCTGTTGCAAATCTGGAATTATAAAAAAGTGTAGTATCATATAATGAAGGCTACACTTAATTTATTTAGCCGTGTGCCGTCATCCTGATGTTCCGAATCATTCCTCGCGCGTTGCGCTTGCCCGACGAGGCAAAACTACAACTTGAAATAGAGCAACGAATACAAGCAGAGACGGCTTTGCGACATTCGGAAGCGACCTTTCAGACGCTTTATAATATCACCAGTGATGTGGTGATGTTTTTTGGTGAACAAGGCTTTTTCGACTGTAACCCAGCGTGCCTGACCCTGTTCGGGTGTACCGATAAAGCTGCGTTTTTAGCGAAACACCCTGCTGAATTATCACCGCCGAAGCAAACCTGTAGCAGTGATTCTTTAACGCTTGCCAATCACTATATTGCGCAAGCGTTGGCAACAGGCAGTCAGCGTTTTGAGTGGCTGCACCAGCGCGTCGATACCCATGAGGTATTTCCTGTAGAAATTTTACTCAATGCGGTGGACATCAACGGTAAACAGGTTATTCAAGCGGTTATGCGCGACATTCGTGACCGTAAACAGGCAGAACACCGCCTCAAGCAAAGTGAATGCCAGTTTCGTACTCTGATAGAAAATATACGACTGGGTATCACCCTGCATGATGCCCAGACTAAAATTGTGCTGCACAATCCACACGCCCTTGAATTACTGGGACTGACCAGCGAAATACTACTGGGTAGAACATCATTTGATCCCTGCTGGGACATTCTGCATGAAGATGGTCTGCCGTTTGCCGACTATACGATGCCCGTACCACAAGCCATTGCCACGCGCCTGCCTGTGCAGAATGTGGTCATGAGCGTGTTGCGACCATGTAAAAATGATCGGGTCTGGTTGCTGGTCAACGCGATGCCGCAATTAAATGATGATGGTTCGGTCTTACAGGTCATCTGTTCTTTTAACGACATCACGCGGCGCAAAGAAGCCGAACAACGCCTTAAACAAAGTGAAGTGCATTTTCGCAATACCGTTGAACACGCGCCTATCGGAGTTGCCACGATTTCCCTGAAAGGGCGGTTTTTAACGGTCAATCATACCTGCTGCGAGATGCTGGGCTATCGTCGTGAGGAGCTGTTAAGAATGACTTTTGCGCCGTTGCTTCAACTTGAAGACAAGGGTTTTTACCTTGCCTACATAGAGCAATTATTATCAGGCGTTATTCCAGATTTCAGCGTGGTACAGCAGTATGTCTGCAAAGATAAACACCGCTTATGGGGCAGCTTATCGGTTAAATTGATTCACAACATAAATGGCACGCCCGATTATTTTATTGCCACGCTGGAAAATATTGATGAACGTAAACAGGTGGAACAGGCAATGCTTGCTACGCGCAATCAGCTGCAAGCCACACTGAGTGCCATTCCCGACTTGCTGTTTGAACTGGGTCTGGATGGCTATTGTTATGATATTCACGCCGCGCGTAGCGGAATGTTAGCGTATCCTGTGGAGCAGATTATCGGCAAAAACGTGTCTAATTTTCTCTCACCCGAAGCAAATGATATTGTCTTGTCGGCATTACAAGAAGCTAACAATCTCGGCTATTCGCAAGGCAAGCAGTTCATGTTCACGCGTACAGAAGGTAATTTATGGATTGAATTATCGGCAGCCATCAAAAAAGGCTCGGTCGATCAACCGCACTTTATTGTGCTGTCGCTGGATATTACCAAACGCAAACTGGCTGAACTGCAACTGCAAGAAAATGAAATCCGTCTTAATCTGAGTCAACAATACGGCGGTATCGGTTCGTGGGAAGCCGACTTAATCAACGACCGACAAATCTGGTCAAAAACGACTTATCAATTAGTGGGATTTCCTGACATCTCCCAGCCGACAGGGGATGATTTTTAATCAGAATCCATCCTGATGACAGGCAAATGGTGATTAATGCCAATCAGGATCATCTGACACAAGGAGCGAAATACGATATTGAATACCGACTTTCAACTATCAATGCACCAACGCGCTGGATGCGCTCGGTCGGGCAGGCTGAATTTTTTCCTGACGGCACGCCGACACGCTTTATCGGCATCGTGCAGGACATCACCGACCGTAAATTAATGGAAGCCGAACTCAAACGCTCCAATGCCGAGTTAGAGCAGTTCGCTTATGCGGTTTCTCATGATATGCGCCAACCGTTACGCATGGTCACCAGCTATTTAACCCTGCTGAAAACCGCTTTGTCACAGCAGCTCAATGAAGAGCAGCAGCAATTTTTACAGTTTGCCGTTGATGGTGCGACACGCATGGATGCCATGATTTTATCGTTACTGGATTATTCGCGCGTCGGACATAAAACCGCTGCGATTGCGCCTATTGAGAGCCGCGCGGCACTGGATGAAGCTCTTGCGTTTCTCACCCCTGAATTACAAGCCAGTGGAGGAACGCTCACCCTGATTGGCAGCTGGCCGATAATAATGGCGAGTCACGATGAATTAATGCGGCTATTGCAGAACCTGATTGCCAACGCACTCAAATACCACCAAGAAAATAAGCCACCACGCATAGAAGTGTCTACCTTAATCACCGCCACTACCATGAAAGTTGCCGTGCGTGATAACGGTATCGGTATAGATAACCACCAGTTTGACCGTTTATTTAAAGTGTTTTCGCGCCTCAATGCACACAGTCGTTTTGAAGGCACAGGCGTAGGCTTGGCATTATGTCGCAAAATTGTTGAACATCATGGCGGTAAAATTGGGGTAGAGTTCGCAGGTGAAGGGCAAGGCAGTCTGTTTTGGTTTGAACTGCCGCTACAACAGCCTGAGCATGAAAACTAATGGCATGAGTAATAAGCTATTCCGCCTCATCACCTGCACACTGTTGCTGCACTTATTAAGCATAACCCCATTCAGTCATGCCGATGATAAACCGCTGATAGTGGGCAGTGAACAGGATTACCCACCGTTTGCTCTGGGATTAACCGATGCAACGGCCGATGGTTTTACCGTTGAATTATGGCGAGCCGTCGCCGCCGAAAGTCACCTGAATTCAACCATTCGTGTACTGCCCTTCCATGACATTTTGCAAGAATTCAAAGCAGGTAACATTGATGTTCTCATCAATCTGGCGCAATCCGATGAACGTCGTCAATTTGCCGATTTTACCGTACCGCACGTTATTGTTCATGGGGCTGTTTTTGTCCGTACAGGCGAAAGGCGCATTCATAGTGAAGCCGATTTAAACGACAAAAAAATTATTGTGCTGAATGCCGATTTAGCACACGATTACGCAGTATCGCGGAGCTGGGGAAACCAGCTGGTGCTGGTAGATAATGCTGAAACAGGCTTTCAATTATTGGCATCAGGTCAGCACGATGCACTGTTACTGAGTGAATTGACTGGTAAGCAGACGCTGGAAAAATTAAAACTGAGCGACATTGATGCGGTGCCGATTAAAGTCGATTTTGCCCAGAAGTTTTCTTTTGCCGTGCGTAAAGGCAATGCTGAATTATTGGCTAAAATCAACGAGGGCTTGGCATTAACCAAAGTCAGTGGCGTGTACGACAAACTGTACGAAAAATGGTTCGGGGTTTATGAAGAAAAAGCATTACTGCCTTTTTTGCTCAAATACTTAACCCCCATTATCAGTTTTTTCCTGCTTGTCATGGCATTGATTTTTTATCGCCGTAGCATAGAACGCAAACAGGCAATGCAGGTTATCAAAGAAAATCAGCTTGCCTTAGCCGCTGCCCACGCGGATTTATTGCAATTCACCCATGTTGCCGCACACCATTTACAAGAACCGACGCGCCGCGTAGTAACTTTCGCACAACACTTGCACGCGCAACTATTAGACAGCCCTGCTTTAAACGAAGAGATAATGAGCTCACTCGATTTTATCCAGCAAAGTGCGCTGCGGCAACGCGCACTGGTGCGGGACATTCAACTCTATCTGTCGGCTATCAAACCACTCGCCACAGCAGAGCAAGTATCAGTCAGAAACACCCTTGCCAAAGTGCTGAAACACCACGCCCCGCTGATTAGAAAGACCCACGCGCGTATAGACTACAGTGATCTGCCACGCGTACACATTGACCCGCTACGCTTATATGACATTTTCAATATTTTACTGGATAATGCTTTGCATTACCGCCATCCAGAGCGGGCATTACACATACATATCAGTGCTGAGCGCAAGGCTGGGCGTGTTTATTATCGGATTGCCGATAATGGCATCGGTATTCCCAGCGATTGTCATGAACGGGTTTTTCTGGTGTTTGCAAGTCAATAGCAATCCTGAATCTACGGGTATCGGTTTGGCAATTGTGCAACGTATTATCAACAGTTGCGGCGGCACAATCAGCCTTAGTGAAACGCCTGATGGTGGTACAACCGTATTATTTGATTTGCCCGAATAAGACGTACAATATTGTCCAGATGTTGCAATGCAACGAGACCAACCTATGATAAAAAATCCGCACACAATGGAAATTCTGCTACTAGAAGACGAAATGGCCGATGCTTATCTGATAAAAGTCGCCTTAAAAGAAAATAATATATTAGCCCGTTTACATCATGTGCTGGATGGCTGCGAAGGCTTGGGATTTTTGCAGAAAAAAGGCAACTATAGTAATGTGCCGCGTCCAGATTTGATTTTTCTCGATTTGAATATGCCGCGTATGAATGGCTATGAATTTTTGACCGCCATTAAAAATGATGACCGCTTTAAAGGCATTCCTGTGGTGGTATTTTCAACCTCCGATGTGGAAAGTGATGTCATCACCTCTTACCAGCTAGGTGCCGGCAGTTATGTCACCAAGCCCGTCGGCGTAGAGCAGTTTATAGCCACTATCAACGACATCAGTGACTATTGGATGACCGTTGTTCGCTTACCACGCAGGTATCAGTATGAGCGTTAATATGCCTATTCGCGTATTACTGGTGGAAGATGAAGCAGGGGATGCGCAGCTGGTCAAAATGGATTTACAAAAGGCACAGGGCGAAACGTTTACCGTTGCGTGGGTCGAATCACTCGGTGCGATGCAACACTGTTTGCAATCATCAACGTTTGACGTACTGCTGCTGGATTTATCGCTGCCCGATTCAGATGGACTAGAGACCATACATAAAGCACGACAGCTGGTTGTAGACATCCCTATTATCGTGCTGACGGGACGCTGTGATACTGACTTTTCCTTGAAAGCACTGGAAGCAGGCGCAGCGGATTATGTCATGAAAGGTAATTTTGGTTACGATGGTTTAGCCAGAGCCATCCGCTACGCCTTATTTCGTGCCGAACTGGAAGCGCGTAATAACTTATTGGTCGCCGCCTTGGAAACGGCCGCCAACGGTATTATGATTACTGACAAATCCGCCGCTATCACATGGGTTAATTCAGCATTTACGCGCCTCACAGGTTACAGTGCAGAAGAAGCCATAGGGCATAAGCCGACTGTTTTACTGAATTCAGGCGTACAGGATGAGAGCTTCTACCAAGTGATGTGGGACAATATAATGCAGGGTAAACACTGGCGTGGTGAGCTGATTAACAAGCGTAAAAATGGCAGTTTCTACCATAAAGAACTCAGTATTGCGCCCGTCAAGAATACAGCAGGAAACATTACTCATTTCATCGGCATCAAAGACGACATTACTGAATGCAAGCGACTTGAAGAGCAATTACAAAAATTAGCCAATACCGACCCGCTCACCCATTTATTTAACCGACGCGTTTTCTTGGAAAAATTAGCTCAGGAAATTGCCCGTTTAGCTCGCTTTACCACTCAATCAGCCGCCTTGTTAATGATAGATTTGGATCATTTCAAACGTGTCAACGATACTTAAGGTCATGCCATGGGAGATGAAGTGTTACGGCGGTTCTCTTACATTATCCGCAAAACATCACGCGTTATTGATATACCTGCCAGTTTGGGCGGTGAAGAATTTGCCATACTATTACCCAATACCACCCAGAACGAGGCAATGACAATCGCAGAACGCCTGCGCAAACAAGTTGCCGACATCGCTATTCCCCATGAAAAAGGCTTGGTAAGCGTCACTATCAGCATTGGTGGTGTAGCTCTATCAATGGACGAAGTTGATAATGATGTGGTCTTAAGCCGTGCCGATACTGCCCTTTACGAAGCCAAGGATGCAGGACGTAATCAATGCCGCTGGTTTGCGGGAATTTAAATCCATTATCCCTATAAATACCATGAATAAAATTTTATTAGCGTTGTTACTGATGAGTTGTACCGTATCGGTACACGCAGACGATACCTCCTCTGCCCTAAAATCCATTCTTGCGGGCAAACACCGTTCCAGCGAACATAAAAACCGCGATCAGTATCGCCACCCGCAAGAAACGTTAGATTTTTTTGACGTAAAAAATAACATGACGGTAGTAGAAATCTGGCCGGGGGACGGCTGGTACACCGAAATTCTTGCGCCTTATTTAAAAGAGAATGGCAAACTCTATACCGCGCATTTTTCAGCCGATGCCAAAGAAGCCCATTTTCAAAAAAGTCTGCAAGCCTTTACCAGCAAACTGCACGACCAACCAAAAATTTACGGCAATGTTGAATTAACCACCTTGCAACCGCCCGACGCACTGCAAATCGTCCCCGATGGCTCTGCTGACAGGGTATTGACCTTTCGTAATGTCCACAACTGGATGAAAGCCGACCAAGCCCCTGAGGTGTTTAAAGCCATGTTCCGTGCCTTAAAATCAGGCGGCATATTAGGCGTGGTAGAACACCGCCACTCCTCATTAAAACCGCAGGACAGCCATGCGGTATCAGGTTATGTCAGCGAAGATTATGTGATTGCACTGGCAAGAAACGCGGGCTTTGAATTTTTGGCAAGATCTGAAATCAATGCCAACAGCAAAGACACCAAAGACTATCCCGAAGGTGTATGGACACTGCCTCCAGCACTACGCTTAAAAGACAAAAACCGCAAAAAATACCTCGCCATCGGTGAAAGCGACCGCATGACGCTTAAATTTGTGAAACCATAGCCCAAAAAAAGTTATCAACAATTAATTACCTGTGATTGTCAAGCACTAAGTCGCTCTGAACCATCATTCATTATTGTCAAGTAACTCATTGAAAATAAAATAAAAATACTGATTGACTTCACGGTCGGCAAGGCAAAAAGAATCATTATTTCACGCTAGGTAAAAATGACTTTTCCACAAGGTTATCCACAAATGTAGATAACTAATAATGACTTAGCATGACTTTATTACACATAATTTAACTTTCATGGCTATCTGATACACATGATTTTCAAAGTTGCCATTGCCAGTCCACTGTATCAACTATTTGATTACCTGCCACCGCAGGAAGTCGAGTGTAACGACATTCAACTAGGCTCGCGCGTCGTTGTGCCGTTTGGCAGAGGCGACCATAAAAAAATCGGCGTATTGCTTGCCATCAGCGATACCAGCGATTTTAAAATCAGCAAATTAAAGCGCGTTGAGCGCGTCATCGACACCCACGCCCTGCTCTCGCCCCATGATTTAACCCTGTTACACTGGGTCAGTGATTACTATCACTATCCCATTGGCGACGTTATTAGCTTGGCATTTCCTACTGCCTTACGGCAAGGCAAAGCCGCATTGCTGGTGACCGAAAAAAGATACGCCCTGACCGATGCAGGCGCGGCAACCGATAGCCACACCTTGCAACGCGCACCCAAACAACAAGCCCTGCTGGAAAAATTTCAGCAACACAGTACGAGTTTATCCGTCAGCGAACTGGCATTATGGGATGCCAACTGGCAACCAGCGATTAAGCAACTCATCATCAAGCAATTACTGCACATCGACACGACAGCCGCGCCACCAAACAACACCACGTCTATTGTCAGCAATGCCGCCTTAATCAGCAATCCTGCTCAGCAAGCCACCATAGACGCAGTCAATGCGCACTTGGGGCAGTTTGCGGTATTTTTACTGGAAGGCGTGACAGGCAGCGGCAAAACCGAAGTGTATTTACAAATTATTCACGAAGTGCTGAAACGCGGACAGCAAGTGCTGGTGCTAGTCCCTGAAATCAGTCTCACGCCGCAACTGGAAGCGCGATTTAAACACCGTTTTGCCGTCAATATCGCCGTTTC
>JAUYBJ010000183.1 GCA_030693155.1 Methylococcales bacterium | reverse complement strand
GATTGAATGCTTTTTCGGTAAAATCAAACATTACAGACGAGTGTTTTCCCGATTTGACAAGCTCGCCAGAAATTACATGGGCTTTATTCGCTTCGTTTCCGCACTCATTTGGCTACGATGAAATGTCAACAGAACCTAGATAATTTCGCTGAAGCAGTGGTATCAAATGGAATATTAAGAGTAGAAAGTGAAGGGCTTTCCGTTTGGTTAAATTACTCAGAACATGAAAAGAACGGAAATATGGCTTGGTTTGACTATTTTGAAGGAAATATTAACGTTAAAAATCCAGATGAAGAAATTCTTAAGAAAATGTTTTCCATTGCTCAATTATTGAACGCCAAGGTACAAGGCGACGAAGGCGAAATTTATAATGCTGATGGTCAAGCTGATTGGCAACTATGGAAGTGATCACTAAAAATATATTAAGACAAACATAATTTCCTCGTTCCCACGCGCTGCGTGGGAATGCAGTTTGGGCGCGCCGCGCCATACATCAAACGCTCACCTACACAATGCCAAAACAAAATAAAGTCCACCTAACGCTTACACGTCACAAGGAATTCATAAACTCCGTGCGCTGCTCGGTCACACAACGCGGCGCGTTGATACTGCATTCCCACGCGGCGCGTGGGAACGAGAACCCACTGTGAATTTTTCCGCTATTTTCATTAACCGCCCTGTGGCGACGACTTTATTAACGCTGGCAATTGCTTTAGCGGGCATTCTGGCGTTTTTTCAATTACCTGTCGCGCCTATCCCGAAAGTGGATTTTCCGACTATTTCCGTCAGTGCCTCCATGCCGGGCGCGAATCCTGAGGTGATGGCGGCAACGGTTGCTACGCCATTAGAGCGCACCTTAGGACGCATTGCGGGGGTGACGGAAATGACTTCGACCAGTTCGTTTGGTTCTGCCAGTGTCACTCTGCAATTTGATTTGAGCCGTGATATTGATGGTGCGGCGCGGGATGTACAGGCGGCGATTAATGCGGCGGGCAGTTTGTTGCCCAGTGATTTGCCTAACCGTCCCAAATACAATAAAAGCAATCCCGCCGACGCGCCGATTATGCTGTTTGCAATGACTTCGGAAACCATGTCACGCGGGCAGTTATACGATATTGCCTCCACTATTCTGGCGCAGAAAATAGCGCAAATTGACGGAGTCGGGCAGGTGAATATCGGCGGCAGTTCCTTACCTGCGGTGCGGGTGGAGTTGAATCCGCTGGCGTTGGCAAAATACGGCGTGAGTTTTGCCGAGGTGCGTACCGCCTTAGCCAATACCAATGTGAATCGCCCTAAAGGTTCGTTATCCGATGATGAGCGACATTGGCAGATTGCGGTGAATGATCAAGCCAAAAAAGCCAGTGATTATGTGTCGTTGATTGTCGCTTATCGTAACGGTGCGCCTGTGCATTTAACCGATGTAGGCAGCGTGCTGGATTCATCGGAAGATTTGCGCAGTGCGGGTTATTTAAATGGCAAACAGGCAGTCGTTTTGGTGGTCTATAAACAGGCGGATGCCAATATTATTGCCACTGTGGATGCGGTGAAAGGCTTATTGCCACAATTACAGGCGGCAATTCCTGCGGCGGCAAATTTATCGGTGGCAATGGATCGCTCGGTGACGATTCGCGCGTCCTTGCGGGAAGTGGAACACAGTTTATTGATTGCCGTCGGGCTGGTGATTTTGGTGGTGTTCGTGTTTTTGCGCAATATACGCGCGTCGATGATTCCGATTATCACCGTGCCGATGTCGTTGATTGGGACGTTTGCCGCGATGTATCTGCTGGATTACAGCTTGGATAATCTGTCGTTAATGGCGTTGACGGTGGCGACGGGGTTTGTGGTCGATGATGCCATTGTGGTACTGGAAAATACTTCGCGTTATTTAGAACAAGGTTTGCCTGCGCGTAAAGCCGCGTTGAAAGGCGTGCAGGAAGTGGGTTTCACGGTATTGACCATGAGTCTGTCGCTGATTGCAGTGTTTATTCCGATTTTGTTCATGGGCGGCATGGTGGGGCGAATGTTTCAGGAATTCGCGGTGACTTTATCGGTGGCGGTAGCTGTGTCGCTGGTGTTGTCGCTGACTACCGCGCCGATGTTGTGCGCTCTGTTATTAAAACCCAGTGAGCCGAATAAAAACGATAAAGCACACCCTGCCATGTTGTTGTCGGGCTTTTATGAACGCTCCTTAAATTGGGCATTACGTCATAGCCGCGTGATGATGATTTTACTGGCGGCAACCATCGGTTTTAATGTTTATTTATACAGCATCGTGCCGAAAGGTTTTTTTCCGACCCAAGACACAGGACGTTTAGCAGGCAGTATTCAAGCCGATCAGGGCATTTCTTCTCATGCCTTGCAGGAAAAGTTGGCGGCATTTGTCAAAATGCTCAGCGATGATCCCGAAGTTGCCAATGTGGTGGGTTTTACAGGTAGCGGCGGTGGCGGCGGACAGCGGCTCAGTAATAACGGGCAGGTGTTTGTCATTCTGAAATCCTTGGAAGATCGGCAACTGAATGTCGAACAATTATTAGAACGTCTGCGCGTTAAATCTTCAGCGATTGCAGGTGCGAGACTATTTCTACAACCCTCACAGGAATTGCGCGTGGGTGGGCGGGTTTCGGCAGCATTATTTGAATACACGCTGGAAGCGGATAATCTGGAAGAGCTGAAAACATGGACTCCGAAGATTCTCAAAGCTCTGCAACAACGCCCCGAACTGGAAGATGTCAACACCAATCAACAGGATAAAGGGCAGCAGATTTCCATGCAAATAGACCGCGAAGCCGCCGCCCGTTTGGGTGTCAGCCAAGCGGTAATTAATGCCACGCTCAATGATGCGTTCGGACAACGGCAAGTGTCGATTATCTACACTGCCTTGAATCAATACCACGTTGTGATGGAATCCGATCCTGCCTACGCCCAAAACGCCGAAACGCTGAAAAATATTTATGTCAGTGTGCCGCCCAGTGCCTTATATCCGAACGGTACACAAATACCGTTATCCACTTTTGCCAGTTACACCACCACCAACACGCCGTTATCAGTGAATCACCAAGGGCAGTTTCCCGCGTCCACGATTTCATTTAATCTGAAAGCGGGTACGTCTTTATCCACTGTTACTAACGTGATTGAAGAAACAATGCGTAATTTAGCCGTTCCCGCATCGGTACACGGCGGTTTTCAAGGCTCTGCTAAAGCCTTTCAACAATCGCAAAACAGTCAGCCGTGGTTGATTGCCGCTGCGTTGTTGGCGATTTATATCGTGCTGGGGATTTTGTATGAAAGTTTTGTGCATCCGCTGACTATTTTATCCACCCTGCCCTCTGCAGGTGTCGGAGCGATTTTAGCGTTAATGGCATTTAAGACTGAATTCAGTCTGATTGCGTTAATCGGCGTTATCCTGCTCATCGGTATCGTGAAAAAGAACGCCATTATGATGATAGACTTTGCGCTGAATGCTGAACGTAAAGACGGTATGAATCCGCAGGAAGCGATACGCACCGCGTGTATGATGCGTTTTCGCCCGATTATGATGACCACCTTCGCCGCGTTACTCGCCGCGTTACCGTTGGCGTTCGGCACGGGCTACGGAGCAGAATTACGCCGCCCGTTAGGTATCGCCATTGTCGGCGGCTTAATGGTCAGCCAATTATTAACGCTATACACCACGCCAGTGGTTTACCTTTATATGAGTCGTTTTCAATCTTTTTGCCGCCGTTTATTATCATGAATCTCAAACCGTTAAGCCTATTATTTATTCGTTTCCACACGCCTGCGGTTTGTCTGAAATACAGGGCGCGGCACGCCCAAACTGCATTCCCACGCGGCGCGTGGGAACGAGGTCAGGTCTCGCTCCGCACTGTGATGGGTGTCGTTAGCGCACTGTTGCTATCCGCCTGTACGGTCGGGCCGGATTATCAACGTCCCACCGCCAACGTACCTGCTGAATTCAAAGAACTCAAAGGCTGGAAAACCGCAGAGCCAAAAGATCAGCAATTGACGGGCAACTGGTGGGAATTATTCAAAGATGCCGAACTGAACCGCCTTGAAGCACAGGTCAATATCAGCAACCAATCACTTGCACAAGCCGAAGCCCAGTTTCGGCAATCACAATCATTAGTACAACAAGCCACCGCCGCGTATTTTCCCACCGCCACAGGTACGGCAACCATGAATCGCTTTCGTGCCGCGACTGGGCAAAGTGTTGCGGTTTCAGGGGTTAGAAACCTGTTCGGTATGGCAATGAGTATGGCGTGGGAGCCTGATTTATGGGGCGGAGTGCGGCGGCAGGTTGAAGCCAATGAAGCGAATGCGGGAGCAAGTCATGCTACCTTGCAAGCGTTAAAGTTATCCACTCATGCCCTGCTTGCACAAAATTATTTTCAACTGCGCGGCTTGGATGCGCAAAAAAAACTGCTCGATGACACCAGTGTCGCCTACCAAAAAATTCTCACCATCAACCAGAATCGCTACGCGGCAGGGGTCATCGGCAAACCCGACATTACCCAAGCGCAAACCCAACTCGCCTCTACGCAAGCACAAGCGATTGATGTGCAGATTGCCCGCGCCAAACTGGAACACGCGATTGCGATGCTCATCGGTAAAGCTCCCGCTGAATTGACGATTGCCACTGAGGGACTCACTGCCACCGTTCCCGCTATTCCCGTGGCTATTCCCTCCGAATTGTTAGAACGCCGCCCAGATATAGCCGTTGCTGAACGTCAGGTCGCGGCGGCAAATGCACAAATCGGCGTTGCCAAAGCCGCGTATTTCCCGACTATTTCGCTATCAGCCACCAAAGGCACGCAATCGCGTGATCTGTCTTCATTGTTATCCACAGCGGGACGTTACTGGGCGTTAGGGCCTGCGGCAATGGCAGTGCCGTTGTTTAATGGCGGACTGACTGGCACGCAAATGGATGCGGCAATCAACGGCTTTGATGCCAGTGTTGCCGCCTATCGGCAAAGCGTATTAGTAAGTTTTCAGGAAGTCGAAGACCAATTATCCACCCTGCGTTTATTAGCCGACGAAATCAAAGCCCAGCAACAAGCAGTCACCGCAGCGCGTGAATCGGTCGCATTAATCGACAATCAATATAAAGCGGGTACGGTCAATTATCTCAACGTCATGGTCGCGCAAGGAGTCGCGCTCAATAATGAAAAAACCGCCGTCGATTTACAAAGCCAACAACTGCAAGCCGCCGTGCTGTTAGTCAAAGCCCTAGGCGGCGGCTGGCATAATTCAGACATACCCAAGGCAGGTGACATCGGCGGCGAACAGAAGTGGTCGCAGTTTTTGCCGTTTCCGTTGAAATAGGCAATAGATAGTAAAAAACACAGAGGATTTATCGCATTATTATCAACGACTACTTACTAACTGATGTTACGCATGAAAAAGCAATAGTCCACGAAAAGCACGAAAGGCACGAAAAAAATCAAAGCTAATGCGTCCTGTATAGGTTTCTAGGCTAGACCTGCGAGGTTTTTAAAACCTCGCAGGTCTTTATAGGATACGTCAGAATAAAACGGGCTGACTCTGGATGTTTTTTGACTTCGCGAGCCATAACTTATACGACACTTATTATTTTTTAGTCTTTTTCGTGCTTTTCGTGTCTTTCGTGGACAAAAATGTTCTTGTGCGTAACATCAGTTACTAAATATTGTATACACTATCAACCACTTAATTTTAACAACACCCAGAGATTAAATTTATGATAAAAAAACTCTTCCAGTTATTTCAAACAACACCCGTAGTCGAGCCAACAGCTGCGATCAGCGAAACTGATAACGCTGTTTCTGATGAACAACCCGAACAAGCACTCGACACGCCGCCGATTGAAGTAGTTGCAGCACCAGAACCGACTATTCCCCTGCTATTTCCGATTGGGCATTTTTATTCACCCATCGCTGACCCTGTTGACATTACTGCCCGCGCCGACCAGATATGGAATAAAGTTGATACCATGCAAGGTATTGATTTAAATGTCGAAAAACAACTGGAGTTGCTTGAACAACTGAAACCTTACACCGTAGATATTGATTATCCTGTAGAACATAACGGCGATGAGACCAGTTATTTTTATCAAAATGACCAATACCCTGCTTTGGATGCTGATTTTTTATATGCCGCATTGTGCCATTTCAAACCTAAAACCTTGATTGAAATCGGCTGTGGTTTTTCGTCGCTGATTACCGCTGATGTCAACAGACGACTATTCAACAACAATATGGAATTTAATTGTATTGAGCCTTATCCACGCCAATTTTTAATTGACGGCGTTGACGGTATCAGCCAATTGGTCGTACAAAAAGTAGAAGATGTGGATCTGGCGTTTTTTGATCGCTTAAATGAAGGCGACATACTTTTTATTGATTCATCTCATGTTTCTAAAGTCGGCAGTGATGTCAACTTCCTGTTTTTTGAAGTGATTCCGCGTTTGAAAAAAGGCGTTATGGTGCATATTCATGACATCTTTTTACCCGATGAATATCATAAAGAATGGGTAATAGACCAAGGTCGCAACTGGAATGAACAATATTTATTACGCGCCTTTTTACAATACAATTCTGATTGGGAAGTGATGTGGGCGGCGCATTTTATGGGAACAAGACACACACAAAAAACGCACGAAACCTTTCCGCATTTTCCAGAACTGGGCGGCGGCGGCAGTTTCTGGTTAAAACGCGTTAAATAAACGCCCTCCCTGCATAATTTGATATGACCGGTAAAGTGACTAGACCTGTGAGGTTTTAAAAACCTCGCAGGTCTTTATCACATCGTCATCATAAAATAAACTGACTACTAGGTTTGTATGCCTGTTACTGTGATACCAAGGACTGGCAGTCATGTCTAAACAGATGTAATACACTACCGCTTTTTTAAACACCTACTATCACCTTACCATGAATAAACTCGTCTTTATCGGCAGTCTATTGTTATCCCTGTCCTGCCTTGCCGATGCTGGACAAAGCGACACCATCAGTCAATTTACAGGCGAATGGCAAGGCGCGGGACAGCAGGATAGTGGGTCGCAGTGGAGTATCAGAGTGAATATTCGCCCACCGCTCTACGTTATTGATTATCCGTCGTTAACCTGTGGCGGAAAGTTGACACTCATCAAAACCACCGACACCAGTTTAGTGTTCAAAGAAACCCTGACTTACGGTATCGCTCAGTGCATTAATCACGGCGACGTGGTGCTTAACAAAGTGGCTGAACACCAAGCGAGTTATCACTGGTTCAGTTCACGCGACAAAATGCAGGCAGTCGGGAATTTAACCCGAAAAATACCCTCGTCTGAATGAATATTTCTGTCGTTATCCCCACCTACAACCGCCGCGACTTATTAAAACGCGCCTTATTATCAGTGCTTGCGCAAACCTCATTACCGACTGAAACAATCGTGATTGATGACGGCTCGACCGACGACACCGCCGCTATGATACGCGCCGAATTTCCAGCTGTGCGTTATTACTATCAGGAAAATCAAGGTGTCAGCAGTGCGCGTAATACAGGCATTCAACAAGCAACAGGCAACTGGATTGCCTTTTTAGATTCCGATGATGAATGGTTGCCCGAAAAACTCACGCGCCAGCAAGCGGCATTAACCGCTCATCCTGACAGCCGCATTTGCCATACGGAAGAGCAATGGATACGCAACGGCGTGCGCGTTAATCCTGCCAAACAATACGCAAAAATAGGCGGCTGGATATTTAATGAGTGTTTGCCGTTGTGTGCCATATCACCGTCTACCGTGCTGATACATCACTCGATATTTGCCGCCATTGGGCTATTTGATAGCGAGTTACCCGCCTGTGAAGATTACGATTTATGGCTGAGAATTACCGCCCGTTACCCTGTATTATTAATTGAAGAGCCGCAAATAAAAAAGCATGGCGGTCATGCAGACCAACTCTCGCAACAGCACTGGGGCATGGACAGATTTCGCATAGTCGCACTGCAAAAAATTATTACTGGCGGTCAATTGTCTGCTGAAAATCAACAAGCGGCAGTCGCTATGTTAGTGAAGAAAGCCGAGATTTATCTCAATGGCATGATAAAACGCGGCAAAACCGAAGAAACACTTTATTATCAAAAGCTTATCCAGAAATTCACAGCATAGTAATAAAATCCTGTTTCAGTCCCCGTAACCAGTCTTCAATTCGTCAACTTGGTTTTTTTGGCTTTATTGTTGCGAAGATTTTGAACAGGTTCTTAGAGCCTCTTTATTAATGTCGAACTCAGATTTCTTAACAACCCCAACGTAACGCTGGCGTATGCACAGGCGCGTCCCATAACGCCAACAACTCCTCATCCATTAAAGTCATGGTAATTGAACACCCTGCCATATCAATGGACGTGGTGTAATTGCCTACCAACGAGCGCACGATATGAACGCCGCGTGCTTGCCAAAATTGCGCGGCTAATTCATAGATTAAATACAATTCCATTAACGGCGTTGCACCAAAACCATTGACGTGCAGTAATACCGCTTGCCCTGCTTTGGGTTGTAATTCAGCATCAATCGCGCTGGCTATATGTTCGACAATGTCACTGGCAGATGCTAAGAGTAAGGTGTCATGCCCACGTTCACCATGAATGCCTACGCCCATTTCCATTTCAGTATCGCTGAGTGTAAAAGTGGGTTTACCCAATGCAGGAACGGTGCAGCTATTCAATGCCACGCCCATTGATGCAGTGGCGGCATTAACTCTATCGCCCAAGGCTTTACACGCGGCCAAATCTGCGCCGTTTTCTGCTGCTGCGCCGACAATTTTTTCCACGATAAGCGTCCCTGCGACACCGCGTCGTCCTGTACTATGACTTTTAGGTAATGACACATCATCATTCACCAATACGGTCATATTGGGACAATCCAGCATTTCAGCGGCGATTTCAAAATTCATCACATCGCCTGCATAATTTTTGACAATGAACAATACGCCCGCATCACCTGCTACCGCTTGGGCAGCAGCAAGCATTTGATCTGGAGTCGGTGAGGTAAACACTTGACCAGGACAGGCGGCATCCAACATACCCACACCCACAAATCCTGTGTGTAAAGGTTCATGCCCCGAACCACCGCCAGAAATTAAGGCAACTTTATTACGCCTAGGTTGTACACGTTGTACAAAATGCGGCTGGCTGTTCAGTTGAATAATATCGCTATGTGCTTTAGCAAAACCGTTTAAACTTTCATCTAATAAAGTATCGACTTGATTCAAAAATTTTTTCATCGCTGTTTCCTGTCATTACAATGTTTTTAACGCGGCGGTCACGGCTTCCAAATCAGGCAGTACCCACGTTGGTTGATAATCTGAATCAACTAAATCCGCTACGCTGGAAATACCTGTCAACACCATCAAACTGCGTATGCCTGTATTGACAGCCCCTAAAATATCGGTTTCTAAACGATCTCCGATGGCTATGGTTTCCGTCAATTCCGCACCCAATAACGCAATGGCTTGTTGATAAATAATCGGCTCAGGTTTGCCGATGCACACAGGCGTGACACCAGAACTTGTTTGAATAGCGGCTAAAATCGCGCCATTACCGTGTGTGATACCGTGTTCAGTCGGTAAGGTGGTATCGGCATTGGTGCCGATAAATGCCGCACCATTACGCACATTAAGCGTAGCGGTGGCTAATTTATCCCAAGTGAGCGTGGAATCTTTACCGCACACCACTACATCCGCAGTCACATCATACAAATCTGTCAGAATAAAACCGCGCTCAAGTAAGGGCAGAATTGCGCCGTCTTCGCCTAAAACATAGACTTTGGTAGTGCTGGGTTCGTAGTGTTCAGCAAGATAAATAGCGGTTGCAATGCCTGATGTTAAAATTTCATCTGACATGACGCTTACCCCCATGTTTGCCAGTTTGGTCACATACTGTTCACGGGTCAAACTCGCGTTATTGGTCGCAAGAATAAAACGGATGTTTTTGGCGCGTAATAAATCGAAAAATTCAGTTAGCCCCGCGATAGCTTTATTGCCATGCCATAACACGCCGTCCATGTCGATAATGAGGGCTTTAATATTGGAAAAGTCTTGCATGGTGCTGTTCTCTAAAAGTAATTTTGATGAAGTGAGACTATCGCTATATAAATCGGCATTATGCTGCTAACATCAAAAAATGTCGAATAATGCCTTTACAGAACCAGCAGTTAGAAAATGCGGTAAAATACTCCTCATTCCTGTTTTACACAGATCACAACACACTTAACTATATCACTATGACTATTTCACTCACTGAAACTGCCGCTGCGCAGATTAAAAAGCAACTGGAAAAACGTGGTTCAGGGATGGGCTTAAAATTAGGCGTAAAAAAATCAGGTTGCTCAGGCTACGCTTATGTATTGGATTACGCGGATAAACTGAATGATGATGATGCGGTGTTTGAAGACTTCGGCGTTAAAGTCATCGTTTCTGCCACAGATCTTGAAATTATAGACGGTATCGAATTGGATTATCGCCGCGAAGGTATTAATGAAGCGTTCCAATTTAATAATCCCAATGTCAAAGGCACTTGCGGCTGTGGCGAGAGCTTCTCCGTTAGCTAGCTAAAAAAGCCTTGTCCACGAAAGACACGAAAAATTGAGCATCGTTTCAACGCTCCAGCGTTGGAATGCAGCCGTTGACGCTCCAGCGTCTTCTTACATTTTAGATAAACAACGCTGGAGCGTTGTCAGATAAATTCCCACGCTGGAGCATGGGAACTATGAAACTACTCTCTTATTCAAAAGAACCCACCATGCCCTTACTCCGTTTAACAAACATCTCCATTGCTTTTGGAACTCACGCTTTACTTAAAAATTCCGACTTTCAGCTAGATGCAGGCGAACGTGTCGGTTTATTAGGTCGTAATGGCGAAGGCAAATCCACACTGATGAAAATCATCGCGGGTAATATCCACGCCGATCACGGCGACATCTGGCGACAACCTGAATTAAAACTCGCGTGGCTAGAGCAATCGCCAGACTTACCCGATGATGCCACTATTTATGACGCAGTCGCGGCGGGTTTAGGTGAATTAGGCGAATGGATTACTCGCTATCATCATCTGTCGATGACGATGGATTATGAAGACGAAAAAGCCCTGAATGAACTGGGCGACTTACAACACAAACTCGAATCGCAAAACGGCTGGCACTTTCAACAGCGCGTTGAAAACACCCTAAGCAAACTGGATTTACCCGGTGACTTAAAAATTAACAGCTTATCAGGCGGTTGGAAACGCCGCGTTGCCCTCGCCAAAGCCTTAGTCATCGAGCCAGAAGTTTTATTATTAGACGAACCAACCAACCATTTAGACTTTGAATCCATCACTTGGCTGGAAGAACAACTGCTTAACTTTCAAGGCGCAGTATTATTCGTCACCCATGACCGTGCTTTTTTACAAAAATTAGCGACGCGTATTGTTGATTTAGACCGTGGCAATCTAGTGTCATGGCAAGGTACTTACGACGACTACCTACGCCGCAAAGCCGCCGCGCTGGAAGACGAAGCCAACCAAAACGCCGAATTCGACAAAAAACTGGCTGATGAAGAAGTCTGGATTAGACAAGGCGTAAAAGCCCGCCGCACCCGCAATGAAGGGCGTGTTAGAGCTTTAGAAGCCTTACGCGCCGAACGCGCACAACGTCGTAACACCCAAGGCTCGGCGAAAATGGCGTTAGAATCGGGTGATAAATCAGGCAAAAAAGTCATCGAAGTCACCGATGTGAGTTTTAGCTATGGCGAAAAACAAATCATCAACAACTTCTCCACTCTCATCCAACGCGGCGACAAAATAGGTTTAGTTGGTGGCAATGGCGCGGGTAAATCCACCTTATTAAAACTGTTACTGCAACAATTAGAACCCACCAGCGGCACAATAGAACAAGGTACACGCTTAGAAATCGCCTACTTCGACCAATTGCGCGACCAACTTGATCCCAACATGACCGTGGTCGATACCGTTGCCGATGGCAATGATTTTATCGAAATCGCGGGCAACAGACGACACGTCATGTCCTACTTAGGTGATTTTCTATTCGCCCCCGCCAGAGCGCGTTCACCCGTCAAAAGTTTATCGGGTGGTGAAAAAAACCGTTTACTATTAGCGCGTTTATTTACCAAACCCGCCAATCTTATCGTCATGGACGAACCCACCAACGACCTTGATTTAGAAACCCTTGAGCTGTTGGAAGAAAAATTAGTCGAATTTGCGGGAACATTATTACTGGTCAGCCATGACCGCGCCTTTCTCGATAACGTCGTCACCAGCATTTTTGTTCTCGACGGCACAGGTGACGTGGAAGAATTTATCGGTGGTTATAGCGACTGGCTTGAGTACAGCAAACAACTAAAACAAACACAAGCGCAGGCAAAGAAAACGCAAGACACCGCCAAAAAAGAAAAAACCGCCGCACCTGCCACTGCGCCTGCAAAAAAGAAAAAGCTCAGCTACAAAGAACAACAGGAATTAAACAACCTGCCAGTGCAGATTGAAGAGCTGGAAAACAAACAAGCGGCACTCACCGAACAAACCGCCGCCCCCAGCTTCTACAAACAAGACGCAAAAGCCGTAGCAAAAACCTTGGATAAACTTAAAGCCCTAGAAATAAAACTGGAACAAACCTACGCCCGCTGGGATGAACTAGAAGCCCTAACCGAAGAAAATACTGAATAATCATTGCCACAAACCGCAAATTACATTATTCTTGTCGGTCTTTCGTAGCACTACGAAGCAAGATTAGGAGAGATGGCCGAGTGGTCGAAGGCGCACGCCTGGAAAGTGTGTATACGGCAACGTATCGAGGGTTCGAACCCCTCTCCCTCCGCCAAACATAGCTCTAGCAAGTTCCAAAGAGCATTTAAAACCCGCAAGTCATAAGGCTTAGCGGGTTTTTTATTGTCTCATGAGTTCTCATAAGAACTATTGACTATCGGGGTATCTTGGGGGTATAAACGGGGGTATATCCCGCTAACTGCACAGAGATACCCCCATGCCGCTAACTGATACCACCATAAAAAATGCTAAGCCCTTGCCAGATAAGGCGTACAAACTACCCGATGAAAAGGGGATGCACTTATTGATTAAGCCCAACGGTGCTAAATACTTTCGTCTCAAGTATCGTTTTGGGGGTATGGAAAAAGGGTTAGCACTGGGGGTATATCCAGAAACCAGCTTAAAACAGGCTAGGGATAAGCGAGACGCGGCAAAGAAGCAATTAGCCGACGGCATAGACCCCAGCATTACCCGAAAAATAGAAAAAGCTGGGGGTATCGAGAATACCTTTAAGGCGGTTGCTGAGGACTTTTTAATTACTAAACGCAATCAGTGGAGCGATTCACACCATCGGCACATTAAAGAATGTTTTGATCGAGATGTTTACCCTTGGATAGGTAATAGACCGTTAAGGGATTTAACAGCGGTGGAAGTATTAGCCACCTTGCGGCGTATTTTGGCGCGTGGAGCAATAGAGACCGCCACTAGGACTAAGCAATTTATAGGGCAAGCTATCCGTTATGGCATTGCCACTGGACGCGCTGAACGTGACGTAACGCAGGATTTACGCGGTGCTTTACCGTCTCCAGTAAAAGGACACTTCCCTGCTATCACCGAACCCAAACCACTAGGGCAACTACTCAGAGACATTGATACTTATGGCGGTAATTTTGTCGTAAGAACTGCCCTACAGTTACAGCCTTTGATATTTGCCAGACCTGCCAACCTTGCAATGGCAGAATGGAGCGAGTTCGACTTAGACGCGGCTGAATGGCGTATTGCCGCCGATAAGATGAAAATGAAAGACTCGCACATAGTCCCACTCAGTACGCAAGCAATAGCCCTACTCAGAGATATTTACCCACTCACTGGAAACCAGCAATACGTCTTTGCAAGTAATCAAGGCAAGAACAGAGAGGGGCATATCAGTCGTGAATCCATTAGCGCGGCAATCAGACGCATGGGCTATCAAGGACAACGTACGGCACACGGCTTTAGAACCACTGCCAGTACACTACTACATGAACAAGGCTACCATTCCGACATGATAGAGCGGCAGTTATCACACGCTGAACGAAACCAAGTTAAAGCGGCTTATAACCGCGCTCAACACTTACCAGAACGCCGTAAGATGATGCAAGATTGGGCTGATTATCTGGATAGCTTGAAAGCAGGTGCGGTGGTTATCCCGTTTGATAAAAGTGCGTAAACACTAGCACCCAATTGTTAAAAAAGGACATTTCCCCAGATTTTTACCTAAAAAATAGATAGGGTTTATCTGGTGATAACTAGCATTTATTCAATACTTGATTTGCATTATCCATTTTTTCAGTACAAGTAGTGCTAGTGGTGCAAGTATTAGGAATAACAGGGGCTAAAACGCTTGCACCTACGAAAAATACAAGTGCAAGCGGTGCAAGTGTTACAAAAAACCAAAACAAGATAGAAACATAAAACTGGATAGCTTTAGCGGGCGATAAGCGGTAGTCATTACACCGTTTCCAGTTATTCCCCTTTCGTAATGATTCTTTCTATCTTTTTCTTTAAGCAATCTATATTATCTTCATTCCATTGATTCCTAGCTGGATGAGGTATATCTTTAATTACTTTTTGGCTATTGTAAACATCATCACTTAGTTTATTTAAAAACGCTCTTGCGATATTTCCACATGGAATTATTAACTTTAAACTATCGTCTATTTTATCTTTTTTACTTTTATCAAAAAATCTCGTAAATCTATCTTGAAAATCAATTAAAATTGCATAGATGATAAATTGTTTAAAGAATTTCTCGTTGACAAATTCACTGTTAATATCCGATTGCTTACTATTTATTAGAGTTGTTGTTCCATTATAAAACAATCAGTTAGCGAGATATGAGTTCCAAAGCCCCGCGCAGACTCCGAGAATATCATCATATAAATCAATAAGATGGTTTCTTAGTCTGTCAGAAAGAATGCGATAACGCTTCATGCCGCCAATACTATGCTCGACTTTTATTCTCACAGAAGCCATGCGCGTA
>JAUYBJ010000179.1 GCA_030693155.1 Methylococcales bacterium | reverse complement strand
ACAGCGAAAAATAATGATGTACCGTCCGCCATTTCGGAAAATCACTCGGCAACATCCGCCATTGGCAACCGCTTTTCAATAAGTACAGCACCGCGCAAAATACATCGTACAAATCAACTTGGCGCGGGCGCGTCTTCTTGCACGCACTTTCCAATAGTTCACGAATCTGTTCAAACTGTTCTCGACTAATGTCACTCGGATATTTTTTTCTCATCCTGCTATTATTACTTAATTACTGTAGATTTTGAACAGGTTCTAAGACAAGTCATTTGGCAGATGAGGTCGAATGTGGATTGAAACATAATGAGCTTACATAATCAGGTTAGAAAAAATAATTTTGTAAGTAACCAACAACGTAAACGCGCTGTACATCAGCATTGAGGTAAAGGCTAATTTATGGACAAAATTATCAAGTACATTTTTCAGACTTTCCACACCACGAAAGGGTAATAAAATGCCGATGCCGCACCCCGTAACCACCGCACCAAACAGCAACACATACAATAAATAGCCGATATAACCGTATTCTTCCATGATGATACAAAACGGGCAGTGATGGGTTGGCAGCTCATAAATGTAAATGGAAATAACCGATACGATGGCGAATAAGGCAATAATAAACAGCAACAAACTGAACAGCGCGTACAAATAACCCAGCTTCGCTTTGCAATAAAAATACCCGCCACTTATCAGCGTTATCGCCATTGCCACATAAAAAGTCCACAACATTGGCATAGCAGGTAATGAGGCAAGCTCTGAACCCAAGCCCTCCTTTTTGTCGCTACTGAACAAACTGCCACAGCAAGAGGTAATCACATCGGCTTCCATGCCTAAAAAATAGGCACTTTCCAGTAAGGTTTCCACAATGATAAACGGCGCGATAATCACCAGTAGCAGGTATTTCTTTTTAATCAGCGGATAGTCATAGCCTTGATTATCCGCGTGATTTAATACCAGCCACAGCCCTGCAAAAATAAAATTAACAATTTTCAGTTCCAGCGTTGGATAACCAAAGCCATTAACATTTAATGTTCCAGCGGCGCACATCGCACCGACAAACAAGGTGCGCAAACTATCAGCAGTAAAAATAAATAAAAACAGCGATAACAGTTGCAAGCCAAACACATAACTGAGCAACGTTGAAATTAAATAGGTTTTGCGCTCCAGAATTAACTGCAATTCTTCACCGCTGGCAATATTCCAATGTTTCAGAATTTGCGTGCCGTAGAAAGCCGCATACACCAGCATAAAACTGGCAATGTATGCCGCCAACAAATTGGCAATAACGGTAGGATGCAAAATCATGGTGGCGCGTCCTCAATTTTGCCATCGCGTAAATTAACGACACAATCCACCATCGCGGAATCGTAAACTAACGGGTCATGACTGGTAATAATGACGGTTTTTCCATCGGCTTTAAATTTCTCGACAATCTCCATAAAACGGTAAGACAGCTTGGTATCTAAATGCGCGGTAGGTTCATCAGCAATAATAATGCTGGGATTGTTAATTAATGCCCGCACGATAGACACGCGCTGCGCTTCACCGCCTGATAACCACTCGATTTTAGAACTGGCTTTATGGGATAAATCCAGTTCGGCTAAACCGTGCAAGGCTTTAGATTTTAAATGACTGCGCTTTTCACCCAAGGGATAAGCGGGTAACATCACATTGTCCAATACCGAAATGCCTTTAATTAAATTCGGTTGCTGAAAAATAAAGCCAAAGGTCTTGCGGCGAATCTCAGTTAAAAAACGCTCAGGCAAACTGGTAATTTCTCGCTCATTCAGTTTCACCCGCCCTGCGGTGGGGCGGCTCATACAGCCGACAATACTGAGCAAGGTGGTTTTACCCGAACCGCTAGGGCCTTTCAATACGGTAATTTTATTTTCAGCAATGTGCATATTAACGGTATTAATCGCGGAAAATTCACTGGGATTACCTGCGTTAAATACTTTTCTGACATTGATTAATTCAATCATGATTAACCTCCCGTGTGACGCATCGCGCTATCGGGGTCGATAGTTGCCGCCCGCCAAATCGGCACAATGGTTGCCACGGTGTAAGGCACAACGGTCAGAAAAAACAGCGTGGTTAGCTGTTCAGCATTCACAAATGGCGTGAGTTTGAAATTGGGATACAGCGCAGACCAGCCTTTAAGCGCAGGTTCAAACACTGCTGAACCCGTGAAAAATACATGAATATAGGCGAGAATCACGCCGTTAAAAAATGCACTCAAGGACACAATCGCGCCTTCCCAAAACTTCATTTGAATCACATCGCTAGTTTCCCAGCCCACGGCTTTGAGTATGCCGATTTCCTGACGTTCATCGGCACTGAGTCCTGAGGCTTTATCCCACGCAAAAATCACAAATGCCAACACGGCGGCTGAAAAAATGACGATCATCATGCCGCCGCGCCAGTTAAAAATAGACTCATAAGTTCTTAAAATTTCATCACGAACAATGGGACGCGCCATATTTAGGCGTTTTTTGATTTTCGTCGCTACCATCACCACTTCACTGGGATTTTTAACCGTGACAATGGCATCGGTGACAAATTTATTATCAATGCCAAATAGTTTTCTAAAATCATCATCGTGCATCAGCATCAAATCAGACGACACCAGTTCTGAGGAAGAAGACAAGGTATTGACGATTTTTAAATTCATAATCTGCCCGTCAAACGCCATAAAAGGCATAAAATCACCTTTGCCGATATTACGCATTCGCGCAACACCATTGCCGATAATCAGCGTCCCCGCTTCCAGCGGCGTACCATCATATTCAAACAAGGGCTTGGTCGCTTCCAAGGCGTGCGGGTCGTTGCTATCAATTTCAACGCTGGTCGTTTTGCCTGTTTGCGTGGCTTCTGGTTGATTAGGCGGCACTAGCAAAGTGTAATTAGCCCCGACCAAACTGTCGTAGTAATAACCCCATAAACGGCTTTCGACATTGGCAACACCGCGAATCGCTTTAATTTCATCCAAATAGGCAACGGGAAACAAATCATGCCGCCCTGCAATAATTTTCTGCACCACAATTTCAGGTGAACCTTGCAGAATAAAAGCGGCTTCTTTTTTGATGGAATAAGTAAAAAACATGGTTGAGGCGAGAATAAACACAATCAGCGTGTACAAGCACAACAAGCCGATGTTTTTCACTTTTCGGCGTAATAACGAGGAAATAGTGAAATCAATCAAATAACGTTGTTTTTCAATCCAGACATTCATGGCGAGTCACTGTGCAGAGTTGGCTGAGTAAACGAGCCAGAGGGGAAATGTTCCAGCGATAACGGATGATCTTGAAACGCGGTATTGAGATCGGCTTGCGATAGATGGCGCGTGTAGCGGGCTTCGGTAAACAGGCATAAATCGGTGAGCTGTAACCGCGTAACCAGTGAGGCTTTGTCTGCTAAGTCGGTTTGTTGGGCGTGGGTTGTCAACACCGAGTGTAATAACAACACGCCGAGTATCATCACGTCAAACGTTAGCCATAGAAAAAACAAGGAAGAATTTCTCATTGCGAAATACCTAAGTTGCCTTCAATTAAACACAGCGTTGCTTCAACAACGTCTTACAGTAGTTCTTAGTTGAATAAATTAATCATTTGCTAATTTAATCTTATACACAGGCTATGCAAGAAAAATTTGTTTCGCCTAAAACAAAAAAAATCAACGATTTTTTTCAGCATTATCAATGCCAAAATAACAGATAATTATTTATTACATAGAAATCAAAAGGTTTAAAAATTATGAGGCATTTTTATAATTAAACTATGTTATAAAATGCAATATTACTGCGCCATATCACTGATTTTTTAATTTTATGCAGAATCAAAATTAGCTTACTAAATAAAATGGATAAGCTATGAACGGCAGTGATTGCCTTGAAACGAATGCTATTTGATAAACATCATGAAAGGCGTGCAAACCAAGGTTCTCTCGTTCCCACGCGGCGCGTGGAACGAGGCGTTTGCTTCAAATAACATTATTAATCGCTGTCAACACTCTTTCCCACAATGCGATAAATTCACGCACCCAGCGTTGTTGATCGCTTTCTTGTTCTGGTGTTACAGGCTCAGTAACGGCGGGTTTGGCAATAACGGGCGGTGCATCAACGACAATAAACGTCCCTGGAATCATCCCCATCCAGCAACTCCACGGAATTACGCCTGTTTCTGTCGGGGTAAATTCGATGGTTTGCAGCCCTTTTTTTATGTCAAATTTCAGATTGTATTGCGGCACAACAATCGCTTTATTACATTCATTGATTTCTTTACCATCAATGATCCATTTGACGGGAATGCCTTTGTGTAACGTGAATTTATTGGGTGAAAAGCCTGTTTTTATCACATCCATGCGGATAGTCTGCTCAGTATCACAGGCAGGCGTTTCAGCCGCAATAGGGGAAAAATACTGAGACGTACGCGCCACCAGCGTATTAAAATCCACCCCCGACCCCGTCACCGCCAAGCCACGATTGAGCATAATGACACCCAATGCCATCACAATCACACCTGAGGCTTTCAGCAATTTGGGGGTTAAATTTTTTGATAATAAACTGGTCAGAAAACCAAAACCTAACAGCAAGGGTAACGTCCCCAGCCCAAAGAAAAATAACACCATCGCGCCTTCCGACCAGCTCCCCGTACCCGCCGCCATGACATACATCGCTTGCAACGGGCCGCAAAT
>JAUYBJ010000178.1 GCA_030693155.1 Methylococcales bacterium | reverse complement strand
GAGCATAGTATTGGCGGCATGAAGCGTTACCGCATTCTTTCTGACAGACTAAGAAACCATCTTATTGATTTATATGATGATATTCTCGGAGTCTGCGCGGGGCTTTGGAATCTCTATCTCGCTAACTGATTGTTTTATAATGTAACAATAACTCTATTAAATAATGAGTTGTAAAAAGAGAGGATAAACTGCACTTTTAATGTGGTTTAACTAGGTACCTGAAAAAGAAAGTATGCTTAGCGTGATTTTTTTGTTCCATAAGTATAATTTTTGTCACTATTTTGCTAAATTTAACACATTTCCTGTCCCTAATTATGGATATGCAACGTTAAACCGCCTCATCCAGAATTTTTTTCAAAAACGGAATGGTTAATTTGCGTTTAGCCGACAGCGAGGCTTGATCCAGTTGTTCCAATAACCGCCATAACGCTGATAAATCCAGATCATAATGCGTCAGCAAAAATAAACCCACTTGCGGAGAAATTTCCAGTCCCATTTGATTGGCTTTAACAATTAACGCACTGATACGCTCATCATTGGTCAAAGGCTGTATTTTTAGCGTAAGCCCCCAGTTAAGGCGCGTTTTGAGGTCGTGTAACTGGATAGGTAATTCTTTAGGTAAACAGGCGGCAGATACAATCAGCGTATGCTCGCTGTCTCGGTGGCGATTAAAAAAATTGAAAGTCGCCAATTCCCAATCGCGCTTGCCTGCAATATATTTAATGTTATCCAGACACACCACATCCAGTGCATCAACGCCCGTTAATATGGCAGTATCGGGCAAGTTTGGTGCGGCTAAATCCAGATAAAATGAACTGCGTTTTAGATTTTGTGCGAGATGACAACAGGCTTGCAGTAAATGGCTTTTACCTAGACCGCTTTCTCCTGACAGGAAAATCTGCATTTCACCATTACCCGCAACACTGTTTTGCAAGTGACTGACAATTTCCTGATTGCTGCCCGCAAAAAAATCGTTGAAGGTTTGATTGGCGGTAAATTCAAACTGTAAAGCTAATTGTTTTGACATGATGGCGTGCTATTTTTTTACTCCGCGCACATAACCGACTGCGCCAAGAAAAAGCATTAAACTAAAAAGAACTTCTAATGAGGCGTATAAACGCTCATCGGGATTGCTATAGGTTTCTATCGAACCATGAACAAAATATAGCATACTGATATAAGCTGCCCACGCACAGCTTTTAGGTGTACCGTTTAATAAGCCGCGCATCGGTAATAATAACGGCGTTACCGTCATTAACAACACCAACACCACTGGTACAACCGTCACAGGTACCAGCACGGTATGCCACAGCATCATTAAAATAAACAGCCCAAAAAATCCAGCGACCGCGATACCGTGATAATAAGCAGAAGATATTTTCATGCGCTCACTTTTAACCGCTGTGCGGTGTTGGCCAAACGCGCACCTAAAGCACGGCATAACACTTTTTCATGCTCAGAAAATCCCGCGTGATCCATCGCCAAATGACTTGCACCATACGGTGTACCGCCCGATGTGGTATCGCGCAGTGCTTGTTCCGTGTAAGGCAAACCGACAATCAGCATTCCTTGATGTAGTAAAGGCAGCATCATCGACAATAAGGTGCTTTCATGCCCGCCGTGCATACTGCCTGAGGCGGTAAATACCGATGCGGGTTTGCCCGTCAACGCACCTGATAACCACAGCGGCGTAGTTTGGTCGATAAAATATTTCAGCGGGGCTGCCATATTGCCGAAATGCGTCGGACTGCCTAATGCCAGACCGTCACAGGTTTTTAAATCATCCAGCGTCGCGTAAATCGAGCCATGTGCAGGAATAGTCTCAGCGGTTTTTTCGCACAGCGCAGAGACATCAGGAACAGTTCTCAGCACCGCTTCCGCACCTGTTACCGACTCCACACCACGCGCAATTAAATTCGCCATGTCAGCGGTAGACCCATGACGGGAAAAATATAAAATCAGAATTTTTGTCATACGCTTGGGCATTATAAAATGGACAATACAGCTTCGGGAGGGCGACCAATTGCCGCTTTACCGTTAGCGATGACAATCGGGCGTTCAATTAAAATAGGATGTTTTATCATGGCATCAATTAATGCGTGTCTGTCCAGCGATTCATCCGCCAGACCGAGTTCCTTATATGCCGCTTCCTTGGTGCGCATCAGTTGACGCGGTTCCAGTCCTAATTGTTGCAATAATACGTCCAATTGTTCAGCACTAGGCGGTGATTTCAAATACTCAATAATCACAGGTTCTATGCCGTTATCTTTGAGTAATTGCAAGGTTTGTCTGGATTTTCCACACCGTGGATTATGATAAATAGTTACGTTCATCGTGCGAATCACTGAATATAAAGCGGTTATAATAGCACTTAACAAAACTCAGGCGGCAAAAAAGGTCACATAATGATGGAACGAGTAATAGACAGAGCCAAGCAATATTGGTTATTAGCGCGGTTTGATCGCCCCATTGGTATTTTAATTTTATTATGGCCGGCATTATGGGCGTTATGGGTCGCCAGTAATGGTCAACCTGATACCCTCGTGCTTACGGTCATTTGCGCGGGCGTGATATTAATGCGGGCGGCGGGTTGTGTGATTAATGATTATGCCGACCGTGATTTTGACCCTCATGTAGAACGCACCAAACAACGCCCGATTGCCGCAGGCAAAGTCACCCCCAAAGAAGCATTAATTTTTTTCATCGTATTAACGTTAATAGCATTTTCCTTAGTATTACTATTAAATACTTACACGATTTTATTATCGTTTGTTGGCGCGTTTTTAGCCGCCAGTTATCCGTTCATGAAACGGTATACCCAATTACCGCAAGCCTATTTAGGTATTGCATTCGGTTGGGCAGTACCGATGTCATTTTCCGCACAAATGAATGCTATTCCCGCTGTGGCATGGGTCATGTATTTAGCGGTGATATTATGGGCATTAGTCTATGACACCATGTATGCCATGGTCGATAAAGACGATGATATAAAAATAGGCGTTAAATCCACCGCGATTTTATTTGGTCAATATGACCGCCATATCATGGCAGTATTGCAGATTATTATTATCGGCTTATTAATTACCGTCGGCATAATGCAGCACAGCGGTTTGGCTTATTATATCGGGTTATTAGTCGCGGCTGGATTATCGGTTTATCAACAAATATTAATTGTCAATCGCGACAAAGCCTTATGCTTTAAAGCCTTTTTAAATAATAACTGGTTTGGCTTGGCGGTTTTTATTGGCTTGGCTGTGGATTATGGGTTACGTTAAGTAATCGCCGTCTTACCTTATTAAAACCTGCTGTATTTTTAAGACCTAACATATAAAAAAATTCGACGGTAGAAATAAACCTGCGAGGTTTTTAACACCTTGTATGTTAAACGTAAGGCAACATAATGAGTTTTGATTAGCTCAGGAGAGCTAATGAAAACAGAGGAAAGGTAGACCGATAAGACCTTGGTTTAAGAAAATAAAACCGTCTGCGAGCGCAGGTCGCCTTTCCTTACTTTTTACATCTCGAACAGTTGCGAGGAACGCCAAGCGATTCCGTATTTAACAAGAAAGAGAACAAAAGGTGACTATCATGTCAGAAACTAGCGAACAAATCATCATGGTAGGCGTGGATGTGGCAAAAGACAAGCTGGACATTGCGTTTGCGAATGAACCCGTGCTGATGATTAAAAACGAGGCATCCGCCTTTAAAAAGCTGCTTAAAAACAGAGCCATACAGTCGTTATGCTTTGTCATGGAAGCGACAGGCGGTTACGAAAAACCATTGGTCAGTTTCTTGTTGACGGAAAACATCAAAGTCGCGGTGGTCAACGCCAAACGGGTGCGTGATTTTGCCAACGCGATGGGTGCATACGCGAAAAATGATCGTATCGATGCCAACATGATTCGTTACTATGCAGAAACAGCCTATCCCAAAGGACGACTGCAATGGCGCGAGCCGCGCTCAGAAGTGGAACAACGCATCGAAGCCCTCGTCAAACGCCGTCATCAAGTGGTCGAACAAAAAGCCATCGAACAACAGCACCAAGCCACCGCTTACGACAAAGATGCCGTGCGCTCGATTAAGCGGGTCATTAAACAACTTGACGAAGAAATCCGTACTATTGAAGCGAAAATCCAGACCGACATTGATAACGATGACGGCTTGAAACAAAAAGTAGCGCGGTTACTCACCGTCAACGGCATCGGCATCGTCAACGCCATGACACTCGTGTCCATGCTGCCAGAACTGGGCAAAGTCTCCAACAAAGAAATTGCCGCCTTAGTCGGTGTCGCGCCTTACAGCAAAGACAGCGGCAAAAAAACAGGCAAGCGCACCATCTTCGGCGG
>JAUYBJ010000172.1 GCA_030693155.1 Methylococcales bacterium | reverse complement strand
GCATAGTATTGGCGGCATGAAGCGTTACCGCATTCTTTCTGACAGACTAAGAAACCATCTTATTGATTTATACGATGATATTCTCGGAGTCTGCGCGGGGCTTTGGAACTTCTATCTCGCTAACTGATTGTTTTATAATGGAACAGCAACTCTATTATGTGTCGCATTGCAGCGAGTCAAATGCCGTCAACACACCGAAATTGAGTTTACTCCCGACTTTTGGAAATCAATAAGATAAATAGGTGTTAATAATTTATATCCAGTTTATATTTAATAATTTTTACAAGTTGCATTAAAAGCCAGAGTACCTGTATTAATTTATTATTTTAGTGGGTTAATGGGTAATTTTTTATGTCGTTATTTAGCACTTAGTGTCGAATGATGTCTGTTTTTAGCAATCTGATGGGAATGACAATCATTGGATGACTGGCATCGCGGCTATTATTCAGTGATAACATCCTTGTTATCTTGGGATTAATTATACTTCCGCGCTACTTAGCCAAAGATCGTGCTTATTACACAGGCTTAAAGCATACACCGTGCCACTGTAGTTTTTAAGGGTAAATGTTGAAACAGGTACGCTTTCTTTAGTTGGATCAAACATATGTTCATCGAGAAATTTATGGTTTTTATCCAACAGCACATGCTTGACTATGTAATGTTCGTAACCTTTCATTTCATGAGGAGTAGTGATCTTGACGGTCGCATTACCCTCGGCTTTTGTCACTTCAATAACGGGTAAATGGGTCGCTGCTTTGCCTTCCCAACGACCTGTAGATTCTTTCGTATAATAAATATCGCTAGTCTGAGCTATCTGTTGTTCACTAGCAGCAAGCGTTAAGCCGGGAGCGATTAAACTGACACCTGCACTTGCTGCTGATAAGCGAATAAAATCACGACGTTCCATAGTAATTCCTTATTATTGTTAGATGATGATATTTAGATTGAAAACAGGATTTCTATTTTAAATTAACCCGTTGATTAATACATTTTCGGTAGCCCTAAACACTGGGTGATATTTATATTTTCGATAGCGAGGAGTACAAACCTAGGTTTGCACTCCAATCACTCAATGTTCATCACTACCCATTTTCTTCAAACAAAAAAAAACCGATGCAAAACACATCGGCTTTTTTATAACTTACTCAGAACAATAGCTTATAAAGAATTAACAGCATTCAATTCTTGGAAAGCCTGTTCCAAACGTTTTACCATGCCGACTTCGCCTTCACGTTGCCAGACGCGTGGATCATAGTATTTTTTGTTTGGTTTATCAGCACCGTCTGGGTTACCGATTTGACCTTGCAAATAGCCTTCATTTTTCTTGTAAAAATTCATAATACCTTCCCAAGTTGCCCATTGGGTATCGGTATCAATGTTCATTTTCACAACGCCATAGCTGATTGATTCTTTAATTTCTTCGGGAGTAGAACCTGAACCACCGTGAAATACGAAGTCTAAAGTATTGTGTGGCACACCGAATTTTTCAGAGACAAATTTTTGTGAATCCGCCAAAATGGTAGGAGTCAATTTGACATTGCCAGGTGAATAAACACCGTGTACGTTACCGAAAGAAGCGGCGATAGTGAATTGGTTGCTGATTTTGCTTAATTCTTCATAAGCATAAGCGACATCTTCAGGCTGGGTGTACAGCAAAGAATGATCCATGCCGCTATTATCAACACCGTCTTCTTCGCCGCCAGTCACTCCCAGTTCAATTTCAAGGGTCATGCCCATTTTAGACATACGAGTTAAATACTGGGCGCAGATTTCGATATTTTCTTTCAGGCTTTCTTCGGACAAATCCAACATATGTGAGCTGAACAATGGTTTACCAGTTGCCGCGAAATGTTTTTCACCTGCATCTAACAAACCATCAATCCAAGGCAATAATTTTTTTGCCGCGTGGTCAGTGTGCAGAATAACAGGTACGCCATAGGCTTCTGCCATTAAATGAACGTGTTGTGCGCCAGAAATAGCACCTAAAATAGCAGGTTGTTGACCTTCTAATTTTACGCCTTTACCTGAGAAAAACGCAGCACCGCCATTAGAGAACTGAATAACCACAGGAGATTGAACTTTCGCAGCCGCTTCTAATACAGCATTGATTGAATCTGTGTTGATAACGTTTACCGCAGGAAGCGCAAATTGGTTTGCTTTGCAAATAGCAAAGACTTTTTGTACGTCTTCACCAGTAACAACACCAGCTTTAACGACATCAGAAATTTTTTGTGACATGGAGAGGAATCCTGTTTCTATCTAGTACAAAAGTACAAAAGCAAAAAAGCCTCCATATTGTAGATGCAGTTGCATCTACACCGTGGAGGCTCTGTATTTTTTAAGCTTCTAAGCTCGCTAAGCGATCAGCCAGCAATTTTTCAAGTGCTTCTAATGCTTTAGCAAAACCGTCAATACCTTCGGCTAATTTATCAGTCGCCATAGGGTTTGCAGCGTGCATACTCTCAAATGTTGCTTTGTCTATTGATAATTTTTCAATAGCCATTGTTGCAGCATTTTCTGGGTCTAGTTTGCGTGGTAACTCGCCTTCGGTAGCTTGTAATTCAGCCAATAAAGAAGGGGCGATGGTTAATAAATCACTACCTGCTAATTCAGTAATTTCACCAACGTTACGGAAGCTCGCGCCCATAACTTCAGTTTTATAACCGAATTTTTTGTAGTAATTATAAATTTCAGTCACTGATACCACACCTGGGTCTTCAGCAGGCGCGTAAGAATCACGACCAGTATCTTTTTTGTACCAGTCAAGAATACGACCAACGAAAGGAGAAATCAGTGTAATACCGTTTTCCGCGCAAGCAATCGCTTGGTGTAAGCCGAACAATAAAGTCAGGTTACAGTGAATGCCTTCTTTTTCTAAAACAGCAGCGGCTTGGATACCTTCCCATGTTGCAGCAATTTTGATTAATACGCGATCTTTTGAAACGCCAGCTTCTTCGTATTGCGCGATTAAATCACGACCTTTAGCAATAGTTGCGTCAGTATCAAATGACAGTCTTGCATCAACTTCAGTTGATACACGACCTGGAATAATTTCCAGAATTTTTAAACCGAAAGAAACAGCTAAACGATCAAACGCTAAAGAAACTACTTCAGCGGCAGATGCTGCTGCACCTAACGTTGTTCTTGCCGCTTTTAAGGTATCGTCAACAATCGCTTGGTATTGTGGCATTTGCGCCGCCGCTGTAATCAGCGATGGGTTTGTTGTTGCATCACGCGGTGTGAATTTTTCAATCGCTTCAATATCACCTGTGTCAGCAACCACAACTGTCATTGCTTTCAGTTGTTCAAGTAAGTTTTTTACCATGAATAGTACCTTTATGTGTATTTAAAAAATCTATTAGAGTTGCAACAACAGAATCTATATGAAGCAACTCATAAACCTGCAAAGCGTTAATGGCATCAATTAACCTTGATGACGCATATATCTTTCAACGCTAGTTTCGGCATCTGCTTTTTGTTGTTCGGCTAATGCTTGTCTGTTTAAGTATTTTGCTACTCTGCTAGGTTGTGGTAACTCGTCTTGGTGTTTGACATATTTATCAACACCTGTTTCGCCACGTTTTACTGGCACTGGTTTTGCTTGTTGTGCATCTAACAAAGCCTGTCTTGCCAGATATTTAGCCACTCGGCTAGGTTGTGGCAGGCTTTCTTGATGCTGTAAGTATTTAGCAACGCCTGTAGGCGTTGCCACGGCTGGTGCTGATTTAGCGTGCAATGCAGCTAAAGCAGCTTGTTTTGCCATGTATTTAGCAACTTTACTGGGCTGGGGCAGGCTTTCTTGATGTTTTAAGTATTTTTCTACACCGCTTAATGCAGGTGCTGATTTCATACCGTTCAGATACTTATCAACACCTGTTTTACCGCTAGTTGCAAGATTGCTTTTGTGTGTTTGTTTTTCAGCAAGTGCTTGTCTGAGAGCGTAACGATCTACACTGGTCAGCGGTGCTTGTCCCGCCAAGTATTTTGTAACACTGCTAGCTGAGGCTTGGGCTGCCAGTTGTTCCAATTGCTCAGCCTTTTGTCTTGCTAACAACGCTTCCTGGCTTTGCAGATATTTCTCTACGCCGCTAAGTCCGTTGGGGTCGCCCGCACAAACACGATACATATTTTCAGTTGTTTGAGATTTTGCTTCAGTTCCAAACGAAAAAAACGCTGCAACAGCAGATAAAATTGAACTGTTCAATGGATTCTGGCTCATTGCTTATCCCCGATTGCGCATGTATTTTTCAACACCTGTAGCTTTCTTTTCCGCTTCTTCTGCCGCTCTTGCTTTATCAGCTAATGTTTGCTGTGCAACATATCTAGCAACACTGGTTGCAGATTTTGCAGTCTTAACTTGATTGTCTACATAGCGAGAAACGCCTGTGCCAGATACTTTGTTGATGTATTTACCAACACCTGTTGTGGCAGCAGTTTTGGTGCTTGCAGGGGCAACACTGGCTTTTTTAGCTTTGGCGGTAGCAGGCGTTGCTTGTTGTCTGAACAAGAAAAAACCGACTGCGGCCAAGCCTACTAAGCCTAGTAAATAAGTTGCACTGGAATCTTCTTTTTTGGTCTGAGTAGTAGTAACGCTTTCATCTGAAGCGTCTTCCATAACGGATACAGCAGAAGAGGCACTTGTATTTTTAGATGCACTTGCAGGTAATGTTTTATTATGTTTGTAGTTGTCATCGCTATAAACAACTTTAGGCTGGAAGTCTGCCGCTGGGTATTTTGAATCAACTTCAGTTTTTACTTCGGCAGCGACGGGTGCTGCTGGTTTGACTGCTGCTTTAGTTGATGAGCCATTTTTGACATCATCGCTTTGATAAACAACCGATGGCTGGAAGTCTGCTGCTGGATATTTCTCGTCTGCACTTACCACGCTGCTGACTAGCAACAACGCTGTAAATAGACCTTTCGTTAAATTATTCTTGTTCACACGATCACCTATGAGTCGGAAGAAGTGGTTCGTGACACCTCCGACAATATGCCAACTAATCGTATGGCATCATGTGTGAGAGGTGTCTCGTTCCAAGGTTATCTTAAAAATTAAAGTACAGCTTCTACGTTACTGACAACATTTTCAACGGTGAAACCGAAGTGTTTCATCAACGCGCCAGCAGGAGCTGACTCTCCGAAAGTGTCAATACCCACAACGCCGCCTTCTAAACCAACGTATTTACGCCAGTAGTCAGTTACGCCAGCTTCAATAGCAACACGTTTTACACTAGGTGTTAATACGCTGTCTTTGTATGCTTTATCTTGACGATCGAAGACATTGGTTGACGGCATAGAAACAACACGCGCTTGAATACCTTTTTCAGCCAAAGCAGCTTGTGATTTTAACGCTAAATCAACTTCTGAACCTGTGGCAATCAAGATGATTTGTGCAGTGCCGTTGGCTTCAGAAATAACGTAAGCACCTTTGCGAATATCTGCGATTTGTGCATCAGTACGCGCAATAAATGGTAAGGCCTGACGACTTAATACTAAACTGGTTGGACCTGTCATGCGTTCTACTGCCAGAACCCAAGCAACCGCTGTTTCAGTTGAATCTGCTGGTCTCCAAACATCCATATTAGGAATGAAACGCAATGCTGAAGTATTTTCAATCGGTTGATGTGTTGGGCCGTCTTCGCCTTGACCGATAGAATCATGGGTCAATACAGCGATGGTGCGGATTTTCATCAATGCTGCCATACGCAATGCACTTTTCGCATAGTCAGAGAACATATGGAATGTTCCGCCGAATGGTATTAAACCACTGTGTAACGCCATACCGTTCATAATTGCAAACATCCCAAATTCGCGTACACCGTAAGAGATGTAGTTACCTGGCTCTTTGCCGCTGACGTGTGTAAAACTTGCACAGCTTGTTAAGTTTGAACCTGTCAAATCTGCTGAACCACCTAAAAATTCAGGTAATGTAGGAGCAAGACCTGCAATTGCTTTTTGTGATGCCTGACGAGAAGCCAGATTTTCACCTTTAGCGTTAAAGTCAGCAATTAAAGCATCGGTCGCTTCTTTCCAGTTAGCAGGCAATTCATTCGCCATACGACGTTCGTATTCAGCGGCTAAATCTGGGTGTGCTGCTTTGTAGGCTGCAAATTTAGCGTTCCAGTCTGCTTCAGCTTTAGCACCTTTAGCTTTTGCATCCCAACCTGCTTGTACGTTGGCTGGAATAACAAAAGGCTCGGCTGTCCAACCTAATTCTTTGCGTGTTAAAGCAACTTCCTCTAAACCTAATGCCGCACCGTGACAGTCATGGCTACCGCTTTTGTTAGGCGAACCAAAACCGATGATTGTTTTGCAGCAAATCAAAGAGGGTCTGTCAGTTTCTTTTTGTGCTAGGGTAATTGCAGCACTGATTGCGTCTGAATCGTGTCCATCAACTGAAATGACGTGCCAGCCGTAGGCTTCAAAACGTCTAACAGTGTCATCAGTGTACCAACCATCAATATGACCATCGATGGAAATATTGTTATCGTCCCAGAATGCAACTAATTTACCTAAACCCCAAGTACCTGCCAAAGAACACGCTTCGTGCGAAATACCTTCCATCAAACAGCCATCACCCATGAATACATAGGTGAAGTGATCAATGATTTTGTGGTCTGGACGGTTGAATTGGTTAGCAAGCAGTTTTTCTGCCATCGCAAAACCAACGCCGTTACTAATACCTTGTCCTAATGGGCCAGTTGTTGTTTCAATACCTGGTGCATAACCGTATTCAGGATGACCTGGGCATTTTGAGTGCAATTGACGGAAAGATGCTAATTCACTCATGGGTAAATCATAGCCAGTCAAATGCAGTAATGAATAAATCAGCATTGAACCATGACCGTTAGAAAGTACGAAACGATCGCGATTTGACCAGTTTGGGTTGGTCGGGTTATGACTCATGTAGTCGTTCCACAGGACTTCGGCGATGTCCGCCATGCCCATAGGTGCCCCTGGATGTCCAGAGTTGGCTTTTTGTACGGCATCCATGCTCAAAGCGCGTATGGCGTTCGCTAATTCTCGGCGCGAAGTCATATTGTTCTCCTACTTGTTAGTGAATTCTAGTGAGTAACTCTCATCGAATGTGTCGATGTGGTTACGTTGTTGTTCTTTTATATTTTTTTAACTTAAACAGAGCTAGAGAACGAGTGGCTATCACCACTCGCTCCTAACGAATTACTCTAAGTTAGCGTGTCTTTCTCTCATGATTTCTTCAGGAATTCCTTTTTCCCAGATGATATGTGAGATTAGGGCTTCCAAAAAGCACAGTGTTGATAATTCAAACACTGTTCCCATTGGCATTCCCACAACTTTGCCATACAGTTCTTCTTTTCCAACCTGGAATACACCATCAGCCATATCGCCGATAGTTGAACTGGCTTTCGCAGAAATCAACACGATGTTGGCACCGACTTTTTTGGCATTTTTGGTGAACGCTATCAATTGCTCAGTTTCTCCAGAACCTGAGATAATGATTAACAAATCACCTGCTTTAATACTCGGAGTTACAATTTCGCCAACTACGCTGACATCGTAACCGCCGTGTACTAAGCGCATAGCAAAAAAGTTACCAACTAACTTGGAACGCCCAGCACCTGCGATAAAAATGCGCTTGGCTTTATCAAGCATTTCAACTAGCTTTTCATCATAAGAATCGTCTGTAGCCGTTAAAATACTTGTGATTTTATCTAATATAAGTTGCTGATGCATAAGTTATTGCCTCTATGAATTATACAGCGTCAACCAATTCGCGGATTTCTTGCGCTGCTGTAGCAGGGCAAGGTGCACCGTAAATTGCTGCGCCAACAACAATGATGTGTGCGCCAGCTCTTACTACGTCTTGAACTGTAGATGCTTTGATACCGCCAGCAACTGAAATACGGACTGGTAAGCCTAATGCCGCAATTGCTTCTAAATCAGCGAAAGGTGTGTGACCTGCTGCTTGAGCGTCTAAGCCTGTGTGAATACCCATGATTTGAGCACCCGCTTCAACAGTTGCGCGAGCGCAAGCGGCTTTGTCTTCAACGTTGATCAAGTCGATTTGAGCTTCTGCACCGTGTGCATTTGCAGCTTTAATAACACCTTGACAAGTTGCAAGGCCAGATACGCCTAAAACTGTACAAATATCAGCACCTGCCGCGTAGAAAGGAGTTGCTTCGTATTCACCAGCATCCATAGTTTTTAAGTCAACTAATAACAAGTGATTAGGGAATCTTGCTCTTAATTCTTTAACTAAGTTGATCCCGTTGTGTTTGATACATGGAGTTCCGATCTCGAAAATATCAACGTGTGGTGCTACTAAAGTAGCAAGGTTTACTGTTGCATCGAAATCTAATGAGTCTAATGCCATTTGTATTAACGGTCTTGCCATGATAAATGCTCCGAAGGGTTATATTATATTTAGTTGTTTTTAATTACATAGTTATGAGCCGTAATAGAAAGATGTTCTATGAGACTCGAAACGCTTTAACGCAAACTGCTGACATGGTTTGTCCATTTCAGACTGATATTTACTTCACGTTCATATAGCACTGCTAACTCTCAATGCTTCTTCTAAGAAAAGAAGTGTTGGCATTATAAACGCTACGTTAGCATTATCAACGCCGATGTTCTTACTAAGGCAATGTTTTGAAATTTTGCCACAAATTACTGCTGTTTTTACAAAAGAAAACAATACTTGTTTTTCGGGCGTAACTGTAAAGTAGAAAGGGGATACCTGTCAATGCCCAATGCTCAATGAGCCAAGTGCTGTACTGGTGTGTGAGCTGTGAAAATATAAAATCAGGACGTTATTATTGTTGATAAATTATGCTGTTTGTTGACTCGTTAAAGCGATTACGAGCGGGTAAAGCCTATTTCGGATAATAGTGCAATTATGCCGTTTTCAGCTTGCCGCAAATAATTATCACCAAATAAATTAAGGTGATTCAAAATATGGTATAGGTTGTAGAGCGATTTTCTGACTTGATAGCCTTCATTTAATGCCCAAATTTCTTGATAAGCAGCATAAAAATCCTGACTAAAGCCACCAAACAGTTCGGTCATGGCTAAGTCTGCTTCCCTGTCTCCGTAATAACAGGCGGGATCAAAAACCACAGGCTGCCCCTGCCTGTCTGTTGCGGCATTGCCTGCCCATAAATCACCGTGTAACAATGAAGGCGTTGGCATATAGCTGGTAAAAAATACGCCTAACTCGCTGCACAGTCGCTCGCCCTTATTTTGCAAACGACCGCCATAACCATTTTTTGCAGCGAGTTGTAATTGAAATCCTAAGCGATGTTCACGCCAAAAATTCAGCCAGTCGGCAGTGTGTGTATTGCGCTGTAAGGTACTGCCAATTGTATTATCACTATGCCAGCCAAAATACGGTTGGACTTGTTGATGCAAACGAGCCAACTGTTGCCCTAATAAGCGATCAGACGCAGGATGAGAGCGACCTAACTCAAGGTGTTCCAATACTAAAAAAGTATGGCTATTGCTTTGCCCGTAAACCACTGGGACTGGCACTCGTAAGGTTTGCGTTTGTGCAAGTGCCTGTAGTCCTGCAAATTCAGCGGCAAACATTGCCACCCGCTCAGGTCGATTAAGTTTAACAAAATAGCTCTTATGCGTATCTTGCAGACGAAAAGCCGCATTAATGTCGCCACCTGTTAGCGTTTGCACTGATTGCGCAGTGAACGCCTGACCCGTTGCCGCTGAGATGTGTTCTGTAATGGTGTTCCAGTTCATAAATAAACCGCTATTCATTTGTATACCGTTTAGTTTGAAAATCCATTAGGTGATAAATTCCACCATCGGATTATCGTCCAATTTTCTTATCATTCCCGCGCTTAAAACACTGGTTTTCTACCGATGAAGCCAAAGTATATCTCTCCAGTATAAAAACAGGTTATTTAACCTGCTAATGCGTTAAATAACATATTTTTTATAAAATTAAAAAATAACCTATTGAATTTAATAATAAATTTATATGGTATAAAAATTGCTTAACATTCTGTTCAATTATTATAAAAATAAGTTACACAGGAGTTGTTAGTGATTAATTTTAAACATCCCATACTAAATAGAGGGAGCGCGAAACATCATTTAACTAAAGCTGCCGTTATTGCTTTAGCTGTTCCTACATTGGCTCTGTCGATGACAACGCCAGTGACTGCTGAAACGGTTAAAAAATCAGATTCAAAACCAGCAAAATCGAAAACATCGGCAACGCAGAACGTACCCAGTAGTGAGGAACGGATTACTGCACTCAATGAAATGACGGTTTCTGATAAACAACTGCACATTGATAACTGGCTGACGGAAGACACCGATGCGATACCCGTGCAGAAAAGAACCGAGTTGGGACGTTTGACTAAAACCACCCCGCTGGCAGGCAGCATTATTGATCAGCAAGAGCTGCAAACAGTGAAATACACCGATCTTTTGCGTGAGCTATTAGCGCGTATTCCAGGGGTCAGTATGCAGCGCAATATCCGCATAGCCGATGGCGGTAAATCTTACACCAATGGCGCGGTGGATGGTTTTATGGTCGGTTCTCCCTCTAATGGCAACACCACCAACAATACTGATACCATCAATCCCAAAGAAATTGCCGCAATGGAAGTCATACGCGGCCCTGCCTCCGTGTTATTCCCCAGCAACGCGATAGGCGGCACGATTAATATCATCACCAAAGACCCCACTGAACATCCAGAATATTCGCTGTCACAAGAAATCGGCTCTTATGATTATTTTCGTACCCAAGGTTCAGCCAGTGGCACACTGAAAAACACCGCTATCAATGACATCGGCTATTTTGCCGCTGTCAGTGCGCTGAAATACAACCCGTGGCGCGACCGCAGTAAATCAGAACGACTTTCTGGTACGGGCAAAATTGTTTTACACCCTGATGATGTATCAAAACTCACCCTGCGCTTTGATTACACCGACTGGTATCAGGAAAATGCGGGCAGCCTTACCCGTCAACAATGGGTGGATAACTGGGAACAAGTTAATCCTGCTACACCTAATTTATATCAACAGTTTAAATTCGTCTCAGGGCTTGCTTCCTACAAACGGAAAATCGGTGACGGCGGCGAATTAGAAGTGTCATTTTCCAAACGTGATAAACGCGGCACAGATGCTTTTCCTGGTGGCGGCGGCGGTGCTACGGGTTCAACAGAACAACACGTTGATACGGGACAAAACAACGCGCACACCGTGTATCGCCAAGATTTTGATTTTATCAAATCCCGCGTTTATACAGGCGTAGACGTACTTAACGGCTATCAGGATGTTGAAATCTGGAATCGCACGCCTGACGGTCTTGCGGCAACCAACAAAGCCTCCGCCAGTTTATTTAACGAAACGCAAATCGCGCCTTTTATGCAGTACGAATTTTCACCGATGAACGGTCTGTTTAACAGCGGATTTTTATCTTCGCTGGACAATTTACGTTTTAACTTCGGCTTGCGTTACGAAGATATTCAACAACGTTTTACACAAACTTTCGATGCAAGAGGCGGCGCACTGAGCAGCCAGCGTCAGGAATACAACAAACTGATTAAAAAAGGCGGCTTGAGTTATGAATATGTTCATGACCACACGCTATGGTTTGGTGTTGCCGACGGCTGGTTAGTGCCGGGAGCGAGCAGCAACGTGACTGCCATTTATCCTAATAACAACGTAAAACCTGAATCCAGTATTACCAAACAACTGGGCTTGCGCGGTCTGTTCCGTGACCAAGGCTTCAGCTACGACGTAGCAGCCTTTGAAACCAATACAGATGACTACATCGCGAGCGTATTGTGTAGTGATAACCCCTCGGTGTGTGGTGCGGCATGGTCGAGATTACCTGATACCATTGTGACACGCGGTGTTAGAACCGCCAATGCCGCCAAAACCACCGCTTCTTACTCAGGCAATCCGGGTAAAGTCACCATACGCGGTTTTGAGACCAGCCTATCCTACCAACCGCATGACATGATCAAGTTTGACGTGGCACATACGTTAAACTTTAACTTCTGGAACAACTTCAATGCAGGTGCGGTGAAATTAAGCGGCGTGAGCATGATCGGCGCACCGAAACATCACGTTAATGGACGGGTTACCGTTTATCCCGTTAAAAACTTAAGCGTAGAACTGGAAGCCGACTACCTAAGCCGTTACCAAACCAACATCCAAAATACCAACAGCTACTCACGCCCCATGCTGTTTAATTTACGCAGCAGCTATCAATACCAAAACTGGACAGTATCACTGCAAGCCCTCAATTTGTTAAACACCAAATACAGCTCGCGCGTCACCTCCAATGCCAACAACACCCAAACCTATTTAGGAATAGCGGGCATCAGCGACAGTCCGTTCCAAATCCGCGCAGGTGTCGAATACAACTATTAACACTTTATCCCCGATCTTTCAGGTGTAACAGCCTGAACGGTTTTTTAACCACAACCAAAAGGAAAATGCTATGAAAAAACACTTATTAAGTGCCGTATTAATGATGATTCTGCCACTGTCAGTTATGGCAGTTGAAGCACCCGCCACTACCACTGCCGCGCATCCAAACATAGGCAATAAAGGTGAATGGCTCACTAAAGATTTGGGCTTGAGTGCCGAACAACAAACCAAAGTCGAAGCGATTTTTGAACAGAACAGACAAAAAAGCAAAGTCTTGCATGACGAAATGAGTGCGGAGATAAAAGCAGTTCTGACACCAGAGCAGTTTGCGAAAATGAAAGAAAAGCACGAAAAGATGAGAGAAGCTCACGGAAAAAAAGGCAGTTCTAAAGAATAAAATTAAATTTCAGGGTAAGCATCTTTTATTTTAAATCAATAGCTTATATTAGAAATAAAGGCGTTTCGCACTTTCCCTGTACTCAATTTTCAGGAGTAACAACTATGTCAACTATCGACCCCTTATCACCCATTGCCGAACCTACTCGCGTAACGGGTAAACATTTCACAAAGACACTCGCTGCACTGAAAAAAATCACCTTGCGCAAAGTGCTGTTAAAACTGCATCTCTATATTACCCTTTGGCTGGGTGCATTTCTGGTCATGGCAGGTCTGACAGGCAGCTTGCTGGTTTACGATCACGCTATCGACAAATGGCTTAATTCCGACACGATGCAGGTCGAAGCAGGGCAACAACACCTGCCTTTGTCAATGCTGATAGCGGCTGCTAATCAGGGATCGCCCATCAAAGCTCCTGCGACCAATATGCAGTTACCCGAAGACGCGGATGATGTGTTGCTTGTTCGCTATGAAGTGCCGATGGAACACAAAGCACACGACGGTAAAGAGCATAAAATGATGCACGCCCCCTTACACGAAGTCATGGTGAATCCGTATACAGGGCAGGTGTTAGGCGACCGCGTCAGAAACGATTCGTTAATGACCATCGTATTGCTACTGCACGCCAACCTGCTACTCGATGATACGGGTAAATTGATTATGGGCATCACCGCATTACTGACTTTGGTGCTGACAATGACGGGTATTTATTTGTGGTGGCCGAAATTAAGCAAAATCAAACAAGCGTTTACCATTAAAAAAAATGCCAGTTTCACCCGCTTTAACATTGACCTGCATAAAACGGTGGGGATTTATACCGCTGTTGTTCTGATGGTGGTTGCATTTTCTGGCGTGTATTTCAACCTGCCCGAAGTTTTTAAGCCAGTTGTAAATTATTTCTCGCCACTGGACAACATGACAGGCATGGCGGCGATGATGCAAATGAATGCAAGAACAAAATCCGCACCCGCTAACGGAGCGGCACCGCTATCGCCCGAAGCCATTGTTCTGGCGGTTGAAGCGGCTTATCCCAATATCGACATTCAGCGTTTAGTGCTGGCGAAAAAAGCCGATGACAGCATTCGCGTCACTGGACGGCAAGTCGCTGAAATTCGCAGTAAAGGCGCGACTAATATCTGGGTAGATCAATACAGCGGTAAATTCCTGCAAGTCCGCGACCCGTTTAAATTTAATGCGGGTACGGCTTTTACTAATCTGCAACTGCCCTTGCACAACGGCGAAATTCTCGGCACTACAGGACGCATCATGGTGTTGATTACAGGTTTCGCGCCGTTACTGTTGATGGTAACAGGCATTATTCAGTGGCTGAAAAAACGCAAAGCGAAACGTATTCACGATGCGCGTTTAAAAAGCATTTAATGGCGTTTTATTAACTGACGTTACGCATGAAAAAGCAATAGTCCACGAAAGGCACGAAAGGCACGAAAAAATCAAAGCTCATGCGTCCTGTATAAGTGTCTAGGCTAGACCTGCGAGGTTTTTAAAACCTCGCAGGTCTTTATAGGATACATCAGAATAAAACGGACTGACTCTGGGTGTTTTTTGACTTTGCGAGCCATAATTTATACGACACTTATTATGTTTTAGTCTTTTTCGTGCTTTTCGTGTCTTTCGTGTCTTTCGTGGACAAAAATGCTCTTGTGCGTAACATCCGTTATTAAGTTTATATTTCACTTTACCCTCCCCACTAAAAGGATTCTTCAATGACCGAAATATCGCGTAGAAAATTTTTGACTGCCGCCAGTATTGCCAGTGCGACCGTCGCGACTATTGCACTGGGCGGCTCACGTTTAGTGATGGCAGCAGATGCACCTGCTGTCATTCCTGAGGCGGCTCCCGTTTTCCCCGCCCCGCCACTGCCTTATGCCGAAGCGGCTCTTGAACCTGTCATCAGCGCGAGAACAGTTGGCTTTCATTACAACAAACACCAGCTGGGTGCGTTAAAAAGTCTCAATGACGCGCTGCGTCTGCCTGAAAATAGTCAGTATATGGGTAAAAGCATAAATGCAATCATGCGTGCCACCGCCAATAAACCCGCCATGAACAAAGTGTTTAACGGTGCAGCGTCTGTGGTAAACCATGATTTTTATTGGGGCAGCATGATGCCGAATGGCGGCGATGCCGTTAAACCGACTGGAAAATTACTCACCTTGATAGACACTGCTTTTGGCGATTACGCGACCTTTAAAACCAAGTTTCGTGATCTGGGCGTTGCTCATACGGGTTCAGGCTATCTCTGGCTGGTTGAACATAAGGGTAAACTTAAAATAATGACGCTCAATAACCTTGATAATCCTGAGATACACGGCTTAAAACCGCTATTGACCATTGATATTTATGAACACGCCTATTATCTGGATTACCAGAATCTTCGCAAAGATTATTTACAGGCAGTGATTGATAAACTACTCAATTGGAATGCAGCCGCTGTTCGCCTGAACGCTTAAAACAGGGGGCGATGCGACAAATCCGCAGCTACTTTGTTTCTGTTTATTCAACATGATGAATCCGCCGAATCGGCTTAAACCTGTCAATCCTGAGGCGGCGGCTGAACGCTTGTTAGATTATTGTGGTGAGGAGAAACGCAATCGGGTCAAAAGTGACCGCTATTTTTGCATCACTGTAGTCAAGCAAGGTTTCTTTTTCAAAGCCGCTTTCATCAAGGTAAATGACGCTACCCAACCATGAGCCGCTAGAGCGGCTCATGGTTGCTAAACGACCATCAACTGGGAAAGACACCCGTTGATAAATAGCGATCACCTCGGTCACAAATAATCGCCACAATCACCGCGTTTTCAACTTCTTTGGATAAGCGTAATGCTGCGGCTATTGAACCACCCGATGACACACCCGCAAAAATACCTTCTTCAGACGCTAACGCCCGCATGGTGCTTTCCGCGCTGTCTTGATCCATATCTATAATGCGATCCACCCGTTTTGGTTCGTAAATCTTCGGCAGATATTCTTGCGGCCAGCGACGAATCCCCGGGATTTTGGCATTACCCTCAGGTTGCACGCCGATAATTTGAATGGCGGGATTTTGTTCTTTCAAATAGCGCGACGTTCCCATAATCGTACCCGTTGTTCCCATACAACTGACAAAATGCGTAACCTGCCCCTCGGTATCCTGCCAAATTTCAGGGCCGGTACTTTCATAATGAGCGCGTGGATTATCAGGGTTGGCAAACTGATCCAGAATGCGCCCTTTACCTGCCGCTTCCATTGCTCTTGCCAAATCAATTGCCGCTTCCATGCTGCCCGCAGCGGGCGTTAAAATAATCTCCGCGCCGTAGGCTTTCATGGAAGCGATGCGTTCCATGCTCATGTTGTCAGGCATAATCAAGGTCATTTTATAACCTTTAATCGCCGCCACCATCGCCAAGGCTATACCCGTATTGCCGCTGGTGGCTTCAATCAAACAATCGCCTGCTTTAATTTCACCGCGTTCTTCGGCGCGTTTAATCATGCTCAATGCAGGTAAATCTTTTACTGAACCTGCGGGATTATTGCCTTCCAGTTTAGCAAGAATGATATTGCTGGTGTTGCCAGCCAGACGCTGTAAACGCACCAGCGGCGCATTACGCACAAAGGCTTCGATAGTTAAGTAGTTCATGTTGTTGTCTTTAAATAGATGGATGTGATTTATCGTACCGCAGTCGATAAAAGGCGCAAATAAAATTCGCGCACCCCATTCAGTTGTTATTTACGCTTTACAGGCTGGGGTGTCAGTTTCCAGATGTCGTTATTGTATTCATTAATGGTGCGGTCGGTAGAAAATTTACCGCTGTTGGCGCAATTTAAAATGCTCATGCGTGTCCAGTGATCTTTATCGCGGTAGGCATCTTCAACCCGTTTTTGCGCATCAATGTAACTGCGAAAATCGGCAACTGTCATCCACGGATCATGCGGGCATTTAATGGAATTAATTAAATCATCAAATATCCCCGTTTCAAACTGATTAAAATGCGCGGATTCCAGCAGGTGTACGACACGGCGCAAATCGTCATCCATGTTGATAATTGCCATTGGATCATAATGATTGCGGCGTGCGGCAATTTGTTCTTCCGTTAAGCCGAACAGGAAAAAGTTATCGTCGCCGACTTCTTCGCGAATTTCAATGTTCGCGCCATCCAGCGTACCGATGGTAATCGCGCCATTCATCATCAGCTTCATGTTACCTGTGCCTGAGGCTTCTTTGCCTGCGGTGGAAATTTGCTCTGATAAATCCGCCGCCGTACATATTTTTTCCATTGCCGATACGCGATAATCGGGTAAAAACAATAAGGTTAATTTATCGCCTACGTCAGGGTCAGCGTTGATGACGTTGGCAACATTGTTGATTAACTTGATGATTTTTTTTGCCATGACATAACCGGGTGCGGCTTTGCCACCGATAAGTACACAGCGTGATACCCAGTTTTTGGTATCGCCGCGTTTAATGCGGTCATAAAGATGAATAACGTGCAGGACGTTCAACAACTGGCGTTTGTACTCGTGAATCCGTTTGACTTGCACATCAAATAAAGCCTCGACATTAAGATGCAATTCGCCCTCATGCTTGTCTTTTTTATAGTCAATCAATCGGGCTTTTGCCGCCTGTTTAATCGCGTACCAACGGTGTCTGAAATCGGCATCTTCGGCGTAAGGTTCCAATTTCTTCAGTTGTGCTAAATCAGTCACCCAGCCGTTGCCGATGGTGTCGGTTATCAAGGCGGCAAGTTCTGGATTGCAGCCCGCCAACCAGCGACGCGGAGTTACGCCGTTGGTTTTGTTGTTGAATTTATGCGGCCATAGTTGGTAAAAATCATAGAATAAACCTTGTTGCAGCAACTGGGTGTGTAATTGCGCTACGCCGTTCACCGAAAAACTGCCCGCAATTGCCAGATGTGCCATTCTGACCAGTTTTACATCACCTTCTTCGATAATCGACAAATTACGCAATCGCTCGCCTTCTCCCGGCCAGTGCATGGCGACTTCTGCCATAAAACTGGCATTAATGCTGAAAATAATGTCCATTATGCGCGGCAATAAGCGTTGCATCAGGTTCACTGACCATTTTTCCAGTGCTTCGGGCAATAAGGTGTGATTGGTGTATGCCATTGTGCTGCGGGTGATTTTCCATGCCGCATTCCATGATAAACCGTGAATATCCATCAACAGGCGCATCAGTTCGGGTATGGCGATGCTGGGATGGGTGTCATTGAGCTGGAAGCAGTTTTTTTCGGCAAACCGGGAAAAATCTTTGCCGTGTACACTAATCCAGTTGGTCAGTACATCCTGTAAACTGGCAGAGGCAAGAAAATACTGTTGGCGCAAGCGCAGCTCTTTACCGTTTTCACTGCTGTCATTCGGATACAGCACCATCGTAATATTTTCAGCGGCGATTTTAGAAGCCACTGCTTCGGCATAGTCGCCTGCATGAAACTCGTCAAGATTAAATTCTTCGGTGGCGACGGCTTTCCATAAACGCAGGGTATTGACTGTGCCGTTCTTATAACCAGGAACAGGCGTGTCATAAGGCATCGCCAATACATCATTTGAGCCTACCCAGCAAAAGCGTTGTTTGCCGTTTTCATCCACATGGTCTTCAACATAGCCGCCAAATTTAATGCGGTGCAGGTATTCCAGTCGTTCAATTTCCCAGACGTTGCCGTGACGCAACCAATGGTCGGGTTTTTCCACCTGTTCGCCATCGACGATACTTTGGGTGAACATCCCGTATTCGTAACGCAAGCCATAACCGATAACAGGCAATTGCAAAGTAGCACAGCTGTCGATAAAGCAGGCGGCAAGGCGACCTAAACCGCCATTACCCAAACCTGCATCCTGCTCACAGGCAATCAGTTCTTCAATTTCAATGCCGAGGTCGTACATTGCCTGACCGACGGTATCGGTAACGCCCAAATTAAGCATGGCATTACTCAACGTGCGCCCCATCAAAAATTCCATAGACAGATAATAACCACGTCTGCAATTATTGTCTTTGTAGGTGTGGTGGGTGGCTTTCCAGCGTTCCATCAGGCGATCTCTTATCGCCATTGATAAGGCTTCACCTGCATAAAAGGGTGATCTGGTGTGTTCGTCACGCCCCAGTAAATGCACATAGTATTGTTTAAAATCATCAATAAAATCGGTTTTTTCCATGCCCTGTTCAGGGAGATCCGTCATTAATGATGAGTTAACTTGACTGGTTACAAATTTTTTAGTCTGCATTATTTTTTCCTTAATTGTGTAAATCAAAAACAGCTTAGCCTTGCGCCTTTTGTCTCGCGCTTTTAGTTTTTAGTTTTTTACCTTTTTCGGCGGCTTTCAGTCGATTATTAGCGGATTCAATCAATGTTTCCTGAACGCCTGTTTTATCTTGTTTGTCTGTAGGATTCCGCTGAATGTATTGACCATCGGGCTGCATATCCCACACGCTGCGTTGATTCTCCAGTTGTACGGTTAAAATTTGGCGCAACGCGGCTTGTAATTCAGGTTTCTGTACGGGTGTGACCACTTCGACACGACTTTCCAGATTACGTTTCATGCAGTCTGCTGAACCGATAAAGTATTCTTCATCCCCGCCGTTTTGAAAATAAAAAATGCGTGAATGTTCTAAAAATCGCCCGACGATACTGATAACGCGCACAGTTTCAGAAAGCCCTGCTATATTGGGTCGTAAGCGGCAGGTATCGCGAATAATTAAATCAATTTTTACCCCAGCTTGTGAGGCGCGATAAAGTGCTTCGGTAATATCGGAATCTTCCAGTGCGTTCATTTTAAATTGAATTAACCCTGGATGTTGTTCGCTGTGCTTGCTGATTTCCCGCTCAATTTTTTTGAGTAAGCTGGGTTTCAATACTTTAGGGGCGGGTAGCAGGCTTTTATAGTTGCGTTTCGGCACTAATCCCGTGGTTAAATAATTGAATAATTCGGTTAAATCTTCGCCTATCTGCTGGTCACAGGTCAAAATGCCCAAATCGGTATAAATACGCGCCGTGCCTGCGTGATAATTGCCCGTGCCGATGTGCGCGTAACGACGTAGGCCGTTATAATCCTGCCGCACCACATACACCACTTTGCTGTGGGTTTTTAAGCCGACCACGCCATAAGTGACATGAACACCCGCATTTTCCATGCGATGCGCCCATTTGATATTGGCGGATTCATCAAAACGGGCTTTTAATTCCACTACCACGGCGACCTGTTTACCGCTCAGCGCGGCATCAATCAGGTATTGAATGATTTTAGTGCCTGCGGAGGTGCGGTACAGGGTCATTTTAATCGCCTGTACATTGGGATCGCGACTGGCTTCTTTGACAAATCGCTCGACAGTGGTAACGAACGATTCATAAGGATGTTGCAATAAAATCGTGCCTTGGTCTCTAATGGCATGAAAAATATTCGGGGCATTCAATAATTTTGGATGATCGCAAGGGTGATGCGGAGGATCAAGCAAATCAGGGCGGTCGATGGCGGTCAGCTGAAATAAATCAGACATTGCCATCAGACTGTCAACGCTGAATATATCCTGCTCATCTAAACCCAGCTCCGCCATTAATCGGCCGCGTTGTAACGTTGCCATGTTTTTCGACACTTCAAGGCGCACCACTGAGGCAAATTTACGCTCACGCAGTTCTGATTCAATCATTTGCAATAAATCATCGGCCTGTTCTTCGTCTTTTTCAGTGACGGCATTACGGGTGACGCGAAATAGCTCACAAAACGCCACTTTCATATCAGGAAACAGCATATCGAGATTGTTCGCCATTAAGTCACCTAGCGCGACATAGCTGTGTTCGTTGCCTATTTGAATAAAGCGTTTTATTTTTGGACTGACGGGGACTTTAATACGCACCAGCGTCATATCGTCGATGTCAGTAGCATAAATCCCTGCCAATAAATTTAATGATAGATTGGATATGAAGGGAAACGGGTGCGCGGGATCAATGGCTTGCGGTGTGACCAGCGGAAAAATATTGCGAATATAATGTTCGCGCATGGTTTTCTGCTGTTCTTTTGACAGCTTGTTATAAGGCACGATACGGATGTTTTGTTGTTCAAGCAAGCTCATTACTTGGCTGAATACCGCTCGTTTTTTCGCTTCAATTGTGCGTACCAGTGCGTAACATTCAGTAATTTGTTGCTGTGAGCTGCGTCCATCAATACTGAGTTCACTAATACCCGCGCCGACTTGTTGCTTCAGTCCACCGATGCGCTTCATAAAAAATTCGTCGAGATTGGCACTGACGATAGCAATAAATTTAACTCTTTCCAATAACGGTGTGCGCTCGTCTTCCGCCTCCCATAGCACACGCTTATTGAATTCCAGCCACGTTAATTCACGATTCAAATACCATTCCGGAGAGGTAAGGTCGATGTGCGGGGTGACGGTTGTTACGGGTTCATCGGTAGCAGGTTGAGTAGTCATAGTGATTGATGATGAGTTAATTAAAAATAGTTGCGGTCGTTTGTCATTGAAAGGGTAACAATATACTGTAGAACGTTTGAGTTACATCTGCGTGTCAGTCAATATTTTCATAAAGGCATCGACGGGTACGGCTTTGCTGTACAAATAACCTTGATACATATCGCAGCCGTGTTTGCGTAAAAAGGTCAGTTGTTCAGGTGTTTCTACCCCTTCTGCCAATACTTTAAAACCTAAATGGTGCGCCATTGCAATAATAGTTGCCGTAATTGCCATATCGCCTTGTAAAAAGGGAATGTTATCAATAAAGGTTTTGTCGATTTTTAATATATCGACAGGGGAGTATTTAAAATACGCCAACGATGAATAACTTGTGCCGAAGTCATCAATGGCAAGGTGTACGCCTTGTTTATTGAGACGGTTAAGAATAGAGGCGGTGTGTTTTTGATTGTCCATCAAGCCGCTTTCGGTAATTTCCAGTTGCAGATATTCAGCAGGAAAGCCTGTATCATGGAGTACCGCCGCCACCAATGCGTTCATATCACTACGGCGGAATTGATGTGGCGAGACATTGACTGCCAAAGTGATGGGAGGCAAGCCTTTATCGAGCCATTGCTGACCTATTTTGCAGGTTTCGCGTAGCACCCATTCACCGATGGCAACAATCAATCCTGTTTCTTCTGCCAAAGCGATAAAGGTACTTGGCATGAGACAACCTTCAACAGGATCATGCCAGCGTACCAGAGCTTCCGCGCCGATAATCCGACCGCTAACAATATCAATTTGCGGTTGAAAATACACGCGCAATTCCTGTTGTTCAATGGCGCGGCGTAAACGGGATTCCAGCACAATGCGTTCGCGTGCTTTTTGGGTTAAGTCTTCGGAAAAATAGGCAAAACACCCGCGTCCCTGATCTTTAGCGTGATACAACGCGGTGTCGGCATTGTCCATGAGAGCCTCTATGGTGTCACCGTGTTGCGGATGTATGGCAATACCGATGCTGGTACCGATAACGACATCGTAACTTTGGCATAAAGTGAACGGCTGACTCAAGGCATGAATAACCGCTTCGGCAACGCGGGCGGCGTGTTCGTAGTGCCCTACATTTTCCATTAAAACAACAAATTCATCACCGCCCAAGCGTGCCACCATATCCACTTCACGCAACTGCATTTGAATGCGCTCAGCTACCTGTTGCAATAATTCATCGCCTGCGATATGACCCAAGGTGTCGGTTGACTGTTTTAAATTTATCCAGATCCATCATCAACACTGCCATTTGATTGTTCAAACGCCGATTCATTTCAATACCTTGTTTAAGACGTTCTTGCAGCAGGCGGCGATTGGGCAATTGTGTCAATGGATCATAAAAAGCCAAGCGATTAATTTGTTCTTCGGTGACTTTGCGCTCGGTAATATCAATATGAGTGCCGACATAGTGACTGACTTTGCCATCAGCACCTTTGACAGCCGTAATGGTCAGCCATTTGGGGTAAATTTCCCCGTTTTTGCGTCTATCCCAGATTTCACCCTGCCACGCGCCTGTCGTAACAATGCTGTCCCACATCGTTTCATAAAAAGCGTCATCATGGTGACCTGATTTAACTAAACTCATTTTACGACCGACTGCTTCATCACTGCTATAGCCTGTAATGGCAGTAAAAGCGGCGTTGACCCGCAAAATAACACTGTCGGTATCGGTGATGACCATGCCTTCTTGCGAGTCAAACGCCGCTGCGGCAATACGCAGTTCGGTTTCTGCTGACTTGCGTTCAGTAATATCACTGAGAAACCCATGCCACAGGGTTATGCCGTTCTGTTCACGTTGCGGAAGTGCATTAGCCAAATGCCATCGTTCATCACCGTCTGCAAAACAGACACGAAATTCACACAGCCAAATGGCTAACTGTTGCGCAGATTGCTCCATTGAATCAATAACACGATGGTAATCATCGGGATGGATAAGGGTAAAAAGCAGGTGGCTGTCTGCACATACCTGTTCAGGACTGAGCCTGAAAATATCGCGGATACCTTCGCTGCAATAAGGGATAGTGACACTGCTATCGGGGAACAAGCGAAATTGATACACCATTCCGGGTAGCCGAGTGGCAATTTTTTGCAAGCGTTCAAGGGCTTCCTGACGGACGTTATCAATCTGTTTTCTATGATCTATTTCTGCCTGCAATTGGGCAGTACTGGGTAATTTTAATGCCAGTGGAATTACCCACCACATAGCCATAGCAGTGCCAACGGAAATAAATGCCGTAAAGGCTTTTACAAACCCTTCCAGCCAATACACGGGAAACCATATCGTGACCACTGACAATATATGTGTCGTACCGCAGGCAACAATGAAGCCCCCGAACATGGTAATCAGCCAAGGGTAGGGTAAATCTTTACGCTGACGGATAAAATACAGCAGGCTTAAGGGAATGGAATAATAAGACAGGGTAATAAGCACATCAGAGGTAACTTGTAGCCACAATAATAACGAACTCCATGACAGGCAGTAGCCATGCGGCATCAGGTTGTTTATATCAAAAAAATCAATTAATAGTTGCATAATAGGTCTGTATTGTTAGAGCGGGTACACGGTATTTTATCTTATCGTTATAGGTGTGCATTATCAGCGTTCTTCCAGCGCGGATAATTCACTGTCGGTTTGGCGCAGACGGGCAGAAATAGCACTGGCAATGCGGGCGAACACACGCGCACCCAGCACGGCATTGTCATAGACGCGAATGTTGAATTTTTTTCGCGACAGGACATAAAGTTCACAGTCGGTACAGGCAATCGCATTGGCAGAACGCGGATGACCATCAATAAAACCCATTTCCCCGAAATAATCGCCGCCCGAAAAGGTCGCTAAATGATGATATTTAACGCCTTTCAGGGGTAATAAAATGCGCACCGTGCCGCGCCGAATCAGAAAAAGCTCATCGCCGCTATCGCCGACCGTGAATATCGCTTCGCCAGCATGGAGAGTGCGCTCATGGACGCATTCATACAAGGCATGGATGGTGCTGTCATCCATTTTGCGCAATATTTCAATGTCTTTAAACTCGAATACCAGTTCATCTGGTTTTTCTATGTCACTCCATGCGTCGATAATGTGCCGTTCCATCCATTCTATGCCTTCATCCCGCGATTCAAAAATATGAATGCCATTTTGATTCAGCAAGCCGACATCGGTCATATAACGCTGTAAGTCCTGCCCGCACAGCAAACAGGACGGCATCCCGCTGAACAGCAGTCCGCCGCCGCGTTCTTTCAGACGGTCGTGCATCAGGCTGAATAAATGCGTTGCGGTATAGTCCAGCGACTGCACGCGGCGCATATCAAACAACAGCCATTTTTGAATGTGTAAATCGTCTTCCAGTTGGGTGAATAAGTGATCGGTCGTACCGAAAAATAAATTGCCCTGCAAATCAATCACCGCCGCTTCATCGCCGTGTTGTTGCAAAATGGCATCTTCTGAGGCGAGGCGGTAGGTTTTGGAGGATATTTCTTTGAGTGTGGCGCGTCGCCGTATCACGGTGATGCGTATTTGATCGCGAATAAACAATAAAATCGCCAACGCGATACCCGTACCCGCCGCCGCTATCAAGCCCACTGTTTCCGCCACCACCACCACGGCGGCAATGACGACAAAATCAAAGCGGGTTTCTTTGTGTTGCAACAAACGAAATGCCTGCCAGTCAAAAATACGAAACGCGACCACCAATAAAATACCTGCCAACGCGCCAATCGGCACCCATGCAATCAACGGTGATAGCAGCACGATGACCAGCACCACTAAACCGCCTTCAATAAAGCCTGACAGGATGGTACGACCGCCACTGCTGACATTAACCAGCGTTGCCCCGACAGTACCAGAGCCTGATAATCCGCCCGTCATAAAGGCGACTAAATTGGCTAAACCCTGTCCGAATAATTCACGATTGGAATTATGGCGATTTTTGGTCATGGCATCGAGTATCACGCAAGTTTTCAGGGTATCAATAGAGAGTAATGCGGATAAGGCAATCGCTGAATAGGCTACCTGACGTAAATCACTCAGCTGAATATCGGCGATGAACAGCATCCGTTCACGTAGGGTTTCTAAGAAAGACGTGCCCGCAGGAATAAGCCCCACCACCAGCACGTTAGCATTCAATGACAGCAACGGCGGCATCCAACAAGCCAGCGCAAAATAACTGGAAATACCCGCTGTTAAGCCCAAGATAGTGGCGGGAATTTTTTGTGTCAGGCGCGGCGCGACCAACATCACGGCAATGGTGATTAAACCGACCACAATCCCTTGCCATTGCCATAGATTAGGCGTGATGACACCGTGCCAAAGCTCTGTATTTTTCGGTAAACCCAATAATTTAGGTAACTGACCCGTGGCGATAATGAGTGCCACACCCGATAGATAGCCGCTGACGACGGGAAAAGGAATATATTTGATAAGTTGCCCGCCTTTCAGCAGACCATAAAGCATTTGTAACAAGGCGGCTAACAGCGCGGTTAATGCCAGTAAACCCGCCACATGATGAGTGCTGATGCCTTGTTTGAGCAAATCAATCGCCAGTGCGGATAAAACAGCGGCGGCAGGTGCGCAGGGAGCGGAAATTAATGCGGGAGTACGACCGAACAGCGGTGCGCTTAATCCTAAGATAGCGGCACCCATCATACCGACAAAAGCACCTTGACCCGCCATTTGCGGCGAAATGGCGGAAAATACCAATACGCCGAAAGCAATAGCGGAGGGCAGGGCAACCAACATAGCAGTCAGTCCACCCCAGAATTCATTCATCACCTGACGGTTCATCAGCCGCTCCTTTGTATTTTATGTTTCAACGTCCCATAGAAAACAGGTATTGGTTATTGGTTTGGGGTATTGTTGATGACTGCCAGTCCTTCAAGGACTGGCAGTCATTAATGTTCACATCACTCGTTGTCGATGCCTTGATAGGCTTCTTTACGCGCTTTAGCCATCTCGATGCGGTCTTTCAGTTGCTGAAATAATGTTAATAACACAGGTGCGCCGCCGATAGCCACCGCATCCACTAAACAATACCACGCCGCCACGCCGCTAGGTGGATTACCTTGCTGCAAGTTGAGCACAGGATCAATCATCGCCCATTTCCATGTACCCACCGCCGTGCCGATAAGTTCCAGCCAAGTGGTGATAAAAAACGCCGCCAGATACACCATCGGCGACCGTCCTTTAAACAAATACCCCAAAAATACGCAATACAACAATGCCCCGACGGAATCGCCTTGTGCCGCCAAACCGCTGATGCCCCATATTGACCATAAGCCACAGACGATAACCACAAAGGTGGCAATCGCTCTGGCATGACGTAAAAATAAGCCCGAACGCGCCAACGCGACAGCGGTTAAATACACCATGCCATGACCGGGCGGTACATAGAAAGGCACGTTATGAAAGCGATAGGTGTAGCCGCCCATAAACGGCGAGGCAAAATGTTCGCCGACGGTGGCAAACATAATTGCGATGACAACCTGCATGCGTACTTCTTTATTTTCACCATACAATAAGCACACTAAAAAAATCCAGCCGCAAGCACCCAGAAAGTATTGTTTTGTCAGGCTGCCATTGGCATCACTGAGCAGACACACTGCAACACAAAAAAAGGTAAACGCGGCAATAAAATAATCCCGTTTTTTATGCGTATAGGGAGTATTAACGTGGGGGAAATGGCGGAGCATTAAAGACCTCGGTTTAGGTGAACAGCCACACAATCATGGCATAGCGAGTAAATTTGCCTAATAGGATAATAATACAGGCGGTGATAAAAGGCAGTTTTAACCAACCGCCCGCGAAACATAACACGTCACCGATGACAGGCAACCATGAAAAAAATAATACCCAGACACCGCGCCGTTCAATAATGGCGAGTGCCTGTTGTTTTTTGGGAGATAACAGCGTTGCGACTGGAAATTTTTTTGCCGCCAGCAGTCCTAATCCCCATGTGGTCAATGCGCCTAAGGTATTGCCGACAGTCGCAACCACCAGCAGTGTTTGATTGGCATACAGTCCTTTAGCGACCATATAAGCCAATACCGCTTCAGAACCTCCGGGTGCAATGGTGGAGGAAATGAAAGCACTGGCGAACAAGCCCCATAATTCCAATAAGGTATCGTGCATTTATTGCTCTCAAAAAAAAACCCACGCTTTTTAACAAGCGCGGGTTTTTTTACGTTTAGTGACTTATTTATTGGGTAATACGTTGGTTTTCTTACTAAATAATCCTAGCAGACCAGACAACAGTTTCACGGTATAAACAATGCCCTGACTTAGTAATTCAAAGCAGTACGCGACGACTTCCGCTACGGTCATGCCTTTAAATTTCCGTGCCAGAAACGGTGCAACCAGCAAGCCGATAGCCAAACCAATCACCGTTGTACCTGTAAATAACGAATCATCTGCTGGTGCGACTGCCGTAGCAGCTGTTGGTACGATACCCGCTTGTTTTGCTACTGCGGCTACCTTAATCGCTGCTGCTTCATCTGCTTTAGCTTGTATTTCGGCTTTAACCGCTAACTCAGGCAGTGTCGCTTTGTAATCATCAGCAATAACTGGCGCGGTAACGCCTGGAATACTGGGCAGATCACCATCGCCTTTACCGACTTTTAATTGCGCTTTCATGCCCTTTTCCATGTGCTGGGCAATATCGCAATGCACTAAGTAGGTTTTATCACCCGGCGGTAAAATTAACGTACCTGAAATTTTTGAAGGGCCTGAGGCTTCTAAATGAAACATACCTTTAGGGTACAAATATTTAGGTAAACCGTGCATCATCCATTGATGACGCACATGATCTTCATTAATAAAATGCACGGTTAATTTAGTACAGGGCTTAAAATTAAATTCCTGTGTATCAAAGGCGTACATTCTGCCGGGGAATTTTTCAGCGTACTTATGACCTGCATGAACGGTAATTTCTTTGGTTTCGGAGATGCTGTCGCAGCCACCGGGTAGTGTGCTGGTATTTTGCCCCATCACCATACCACCTGCCATGTCCATCAAGTGACCGTCACCATGATCCATGAGCATACCATCGTGATCTTCGTAGTCTACAGCCATAATCGGCGCGGAAAACGCCGCTAACAATAGACCGACCGATAATAATTTCACCATTATTTATTTCTCCCCTTTATCTGACAAACACACGCACTTTTCAACATAGGTTCACTATCAGACTATTTTTTTAGTCGATGATTTTGCCGAATATTTCATTTACTTTGCGTTTGAAACCCGCATTTGATAAATACACTGCATATAAACCTGCAAATACCAAGAATCCATACAATAACATACTGCCTTTAGAGGTCGCTTCACCTGTACCCGCTTTAAAGCCCATGTGGACATCTAAACGTTGACCCTGAACGCGGTTATCCGTTTTGCCTTCTTCGGGTACTAAGGTAATGTGAATCAGGTATTGACCGGGTTCAGGCACACCATTAGGCAGGTCGAGGTTAATTGTGCCTTTTTTATGTTTAGCACTGGGGAGGAAAAATACTTGCTTGCCTTCGGGTTCTTTGGTGACTTCAAATTCCACTAACATATCTCTATATTTCATGTCCTGATAGTCAAAAACCAATTGAGTTTTTGTGTCCGTTGCAGGTAATTTGCCGCAAAATTCTTCCGCAGGGTAGGCGACAGGTTGATAGGCGGTGTAATGAATCCAGTGATTTGGTTCTAATTCAAATTTACATTGGTCGGTGTCAGTACCCGCCGCACCGCCATGCGCCATTGCAGTCGCTGTAAACAGCGTGCCAAGCAGGCCTAACAGACCTTTTCTTACTAATTGTGTCTTGTTCATAGTACCCTTCCTAATATTATTATGTTATATGAAAAATCCGCTCACTCAGTTGGATGTGCATAGCGAACACAATTCATTTGCTACATTATAGAGCTGCAGCTAGGGTCAACTGTAGCACACCAATCTGTCCAAATAAAGGAATTGATACTGTATAAATACTGCACATGAGACCAGCCCTTGATATATAAGCATATAGCGATAATCTTACGCGCTATTGCTATCCTGTCGTCCTTTTCGTAGACTTAGAAGAATTTAATTTAAACGGAGCTAACACTATGTCGTCTTTGGTTCATTCAAAAGCGTGGATTGCATTACAAGATCATTATCAGCAGGTGAAAGATAACTCTATGCGTGATGCTTTTAAGCAGGACTCGCAACGCTTTACCAAGTTTTCGGTGACGTTTAATGACATCTTGTTTGACTACTCTAAAAATAGAATCACTGATGAAACCCTGCCGTTATTAATAGAGATCGCCAATCACGCAGACTTAAGCGCGAAAACCAAAGCGATGTTTGCGGGCGAAAAAATCAATACCACAGAGCATCGTGCTGTGCTGCATACCGCGTTGCGTAATCGCAGCAACCAACCCGTATATACGGATGGCGAGGATGTTATGCCAGACGTGCGTCGGGTGTTGGCAAAAATGCGTGTGTTCTGTGACAGCGTGCGCTCAGGCGAGTGGAAAGGTTACACAGGTAAAGTCATCACCGATGTCGTGAACATCGGTATCGGCGGTTCTGGCTTAGGGCCCAAAATGGTCTCGATGACCTTAACGCCTTATAGTTCAGGCAAATTAAAAGTTCATTACGTTTCTAACATCGACCAAACCAATATTGTCGAAGTATTAAAACAAATCTCCCCTGAGACCACGTTGTTTATTGTCGCTTCCAAAGTGTTTTCTACTCAGGAAACCATGATGAACGCCAAATCAGCGAAAAACTGGTTTCTGGAACACGCCAAAGATCCTGCTGCTGTTGCCAAACATTTTGTAGCTATTTCCACCCATGCGGAAAATGTCGCCAAATTCGGCATCGACACCGACAATATGTTTGAATTCTGGGATTGGGTCGGCGGACGTTATTCACTGTGGTCAGCGGTGGGTTTATCCATTGCCTTATACATCGGCATGGATAATTTTGAAGAGCTGTTACAAGGCGCGTTTGAAGCAGATCAACATTTTCTCAATACGCCATTTGAACAAAATATTCCTGTCTTAATGGGCTTGCTCGGCGTTTGGTATAACAACTTTTTCGATGCCGATTCCCACGCTTTACTGCCTTACGATCAATCCATGCGTTATTTTGCCGATTATTTCCAACAAGGCGACATGGAAAGTAACGGTAAAAGCGTCGATATGAACGGTGAAAAAGTCGATTACAGCACAGGCCCTATTATTTGGGGACAACCGGGTACGAACGGTCAGCACGCCTTTTTTCAATTAATTCATCAAGGCACAAAACTGATTCCCTGCGATTTTTTAGCGGCCGCTAACAGCCATTATCCGCTACCAGAACATCATGATATTTTAATTTCCAATTTCCTCGCTCAGCCGCAAGCCCTTATGTTGGGTAAAACTAGCGACGAAGTGAAAGCGGAATTAACACCCGAACAACAAAACGATGCAGTGTTGGTCGCCTCCAAAGTATTTGAAGGTAACAAACCGTCCAATTCGTTCCTGTTTGAAAAAATGACACCTAAAACCTTGGGTTCGTTACTCGCTTTTTATGAACATAAAATTTTTGTGCAGGGCGTAGTCTGGAATATCAATTCCTTCGATCAAATGGGCGTAGAACTGGGCAAAGTATTGGCAAATGTCATTCTGCCTGAACTGCAAAATGATGCGGTTATCGACAGTCACGACTGCTCGACCAATGCGTTGATTAACGCCTACAAACGCCTGCGTCACGCTTGATTCGTTTCCTAAAGCTATTAATCGGTTGTCTATGTAGTGTTTTACTCAGTCATTGCGATACTACCGTATCGCAAACCAAACTGGAGAAAATCAAACAATCGGGCGTGTTGCACGTTTTAACCCGACCCGACCCGACAACCTATTATCAAAATGCAGACGGTTATGCAGGATTGGAATACGATCTCATTACCCTGTTTGCAAAGCATTTGGGCGTTAAAGCAAAAATTGAAGTCCCCGACACCTTTGAAGAAATTTTAAGCAAAATTTCCAAAGGTGAAGCGGACATTGCGGCGGCTGGATTGACCATAACCGACGCGCGTCAACAAACCATGCGCTTTGCACCTGCCTATCATGGCATTACCGAGCAACTGATTTACCGTTCAGGCACACGCCGCCCTGCGGACATTAACAGCTTAACGAACGGCATCATCGAAGTGACCAAAGGCACCAGCCACGTTGACACACTGAAACAAATCAGGGAAGGCAATCCTACGCTTAGTTGGGAAATCAACGACCAGTTAGATACCAACGGCTTGCTGTATCTGGTCAATGAAGGACTGATTGATTACACCGTTGCCGATTCCAATCAAAGTACCCTCATTCTCCGTTTTTATCCCAAACTCAATATTGCCTTTGATATTTCCCCCTCGCGCCAACTCGCATGGGCGTTAAGCCCTTCTGATGACAACAGTTTATATGATGAAGTGGTGGTGTTTTTCAATCGCATTAAAGCCGATAAAACTCTGGAACAACTACTGGAAAAACATTACGGACACGCCAGCAGTCTCAGCTATGTGGATAACTGCCAATTTCGCCAACATCAGAAAAGTCGTTTACCGCATTATCAGCATTACTTTAACGTAGCCTCTTCGCAGTACAACATTGACTGGCGATTATTAGCAGCTATCGGTTATCAGGAATCGCATTGGTTAGCCGATGCGCAGTCGCCTTACGGCGTGCAAGGCATCATGATGCTCACCAACGATACCGCTGACCTATTGAATATCAAAGACCGAACCGATCCCGCGCAGAGCATAGAGGGCGGGGCGCGGTATTTTCAGCAACGCCTGAAAATTATCTCCGACAAAATCCCCGAACCCGACCGCACATGGTTTGCCTTAGCGTCTTACAACGTCGGCATGGGGCATCTCGAAGATGCTCGGCGACTGACCGCACAGCAAGGCGGAAATCCTGATAAATGGATGGATGTGAAACAGCGGTTGCCGTTATTGACCGAAGAAAAATGGCATCAACAAACCAAACACGGCTACGCCAGAGGCAACGAACCCGTGCGCTATGTTGAAAACATACGCAGTTATTACGATTTATTAGTGTGGCTCACCGAAGAAAATCAGATTCAGAATGATGCAATGGCTATCAGAAAACCCGCTGAATCTGAGGCGGCTTACGTTCTACAGTAAAGTACGAATTGTGTCACTGTCATTAAAGTAAGCAAAAACGTAGTTTTGTAGATGATAGGAGGCACATCACCACAATCGAGGTACAAAACATTCTACAGGGCATCTCGAAAAACCCATAGTCATGGGATAATAATGATTAATCACCCATCGATGTATTACCAGCCATGATCAAAGAAAGTTTATTTGCCGCCGAAGAACGAGAAGCCAAGCTGAACAAGCTGGGTGATAGCTTGC
>JAUYBJ010000077.1 GCA_030693155.1 Methylococcales bacterium | reverse complement strand
CCTACATAAACCCGTCGATTCAATAGTAACACGCTATAAATCGCTTGCCATTCTTCATCACTCAGTTCTATTCGATTTTTCATGTCATCCCAAAATCACCATGTTTTGGGGATGTAACTTTCAAATGTCAACAGAACCTAGGTCTGGTGAAATTACCATGGGATGAATACATCCAGAGAGGTTTATTACTAAGGTTAATAAAAATACTATTTTTAGAAATTTCATGAGTTATTAATTTTAAGTGTAAATATTGTTCTCGTTCCCACGCGCCGCGTGGGAATGCAGTCTAGGCACGCCGCGCCACACATCCATCATACTACCAATCCATAAAAACAGGCATCAACCCCTCCAAGCCCGCGCAATTCCTAGCACTAGAATACCGCCAATGCTCAGGCTTATCGACATACCCCCGTTTCACAGGATTAAAATGACTGTAGTCCAACTTCTGCCGCAATATTTCTGCATTTTGCATAAGCTGAGGGTGTGAGCCTTCTTCCCAGCATTGATATTCCTTATCCGTTTTATGCGCCTTGCGAAAAAACGCCATTTCATCGTTCCCACGCTCCAGAGACTGTGAAAGTATTATCAAAATAATCCATGAAGCTATTTGTTAATTTCATAACTCATTGTTTTTATTATAATGTGGGAGATGCTTTAGCCTCGAAAACGAGGCTAAAGCCTCTCCCACATAAATACTTTCACAGTCTCTGGAGCGTGGGAACTATGAACCCTATTAGGCAATACTGAGCATTCTGTTTGCGTAGTCTTTACCTGCGGTTGTGGGCGGTAAAGCGTGGTGTTCTTGTTTATACAGTTCAATCGTTTCTTCGACTATTGTGCATAATTCAGCAAAAACCTGTTTTTCATCACTGCCATGACAGCCGCCGTAAAAAAGACCGGGGCAACTACCGACAAAACAGTGGTCTTCTTCTGACCACTCTACAATTTTTACATAATGGATGGCTTCGTTCATTTTTTTGAATCCTCTATCGCTGCTTTAACTGCATTCTCTTGGTAACGTTGCGCATCATCGCCAGTTTGTCCCGAAATAACAATCAATTTTGCCACACTAGATGCACGAAATTTCTGTGACTGCCTTTTTCGCCTCGATTGACGAAACCCGCTTGTTCAAGTTCTTTGATTAGCTCTCTGATTTTCTTTGGCATCAATAACCTCGGAATAGTTCACGGTATGGGGTGGAGCGTGGAACGATAAAAACAAAAAAAGAGCCTTGCGGCTCTTTTTCGTTGCCGAGCTAAAAGATGATGTTAATCTTCTTTTTCAGCTTCTTTAATACTTAAACGCACACGACCTTGACGGTCGATTTCCAAGACTTTGACTTTAACGACATCGCCTTCATTCAAACGGTCGCTGACTTTGTCAACGTGTTCGTCGGAGATTTGTGAGATATGAACCAAGCCGTCTTTGCCGGGTAGGATGGTGACGAACGCGCCGAAGTCCATTAAACGGACAACTTTGCCTTCGTAAATTTTACCGACTTCTACTTCTGCGGTGATTTCTTCGATTAAGCGGCGGGCTTCTTCACCTGCGGCTTTATCAACTGAGGCAACTTTAACAACGCCGTCATCAGTTAAATCAACGCTTGCGCCAGTTTGCTCGGTAATGCTGCGGATAGTTGCGCCGCCTTTGCCGATAACTTCACGGATTTTGCTTGGGTCGATTTTGAAGGTGATGATGCGTGGTGCAAAATCAGACATTTGGTTGCGGGTTTCGGACAAGGCTTTGTTCATTTCGCCCAAGATGTGCAGACGACCTACTTTAGCTTGCGCTAGTGCAGTTTGCATGATTTCTGCGGTGATACCATCAATTTTGATGTCCATTTGCAGAGCAGTAATGCCGTCGATTGAACCTGCTACTTTAAAATCCATGTCGCCAAGGTGATCTTCATCGCCCATGATGTCGGATAATACGGCAAAGCTGTCGCCTTCTTTAATCAAGCCCATTGCGATACCTGCAACAGGTGTGCTGATGGGTACGCCCGCATCCATTAATGCCAAGCTGCTGCCGCACACGGAAGCCATTGAGCTGGAGCCGTTGGATTCGGTAATTTCTGATACGACGCGGATGGTGTAAGGAAATTCTTCCATGTTTGGCAATACGGCAAGAATACCGCGTTTTGCCAAACGACCATGACCGATTTCACGGCGTTTTGGTGAACCGACAAAACCTGTTTCGCCTACGCTGTACGGAGGGAAGTTGTAATGCAGCATGAACGGTTCTTTGTATTCGCCAGCCAGTGCATCAATAATTTGTGCATCGCGTTGTGTGCCTAAGGTGGCAACGACGAGGGCTTGGGTTTCGCCGCGTGTGAATAACGCTGAACCGTGGGTTCTGGGTAATACACCTGTACGGATGCTGATTGGTCTGACTGAATCTAAGGCGCGACCGTCAATACGATGACCGTCTAATACCGCTTGACGTACGATGCTGTATTCAAGGTGTTCAATAATGCCACGGATGTCATTTTCAGCGTAATTGACTGATAATTTTTCGACGACGGCGTTACGAATGCCTTTTAAGTGTTCTTGGCGAACTAATTTTTCTGCGATGGTGTAGGCTTGTTTAATATCAGCTTCTACGGCTTCGGCAACTAATTGTTTTAGTTCGGCATTGGTTTCAGGGGCAACCCATTCAACTACGCCACAACCTGCGGCAGCGGCAAATTCATTGATTGCGTTAATGGCGGTTTGCATTTGTTCATGACCGAACAATACTGCACCCAGCATGACTTCTTCTGATAAACCAGCGGCTTCTGATTCCACCATTAATACGGCTTGCGCTGTACCTGCAACCACTAAAGTCAGTTGTGATTCTTTTAAGGTAGCGGGTGATGGATTTAATAAATATTCGCCGTCTTTATAACCGACACACGCTGCGCCGATTGGGCCATTGAAGGGTAAACCAGAGACTGCCAAGGCAGCAGATGCGCCTAAAAGGGCAGCAATTTCTGGATCAACTTCTGGGTTAAGCGACACCACGGTAGCAATAATTTGCACTTCGTGGGTGTAGCCTTCTGGGAATAAGGGGCGTATCGGGCGATCAATCAAACGTGAGGTTAAGGTTTCTTGTTCGCTTGGTCTGCCTTCGCGTTTGAAAAACCCACCGGGGATTTTACCTGCCGCGTAGGCTTTTTCTTGATAATTGACCGTTAAAGGGAAAAAATCGCCGCCAGCGGGTTCTTTTTTACCAACAACTGTAACAAGTAATGATGTACCGTCTACATCAATCATGACTGCGCCGTCTGCTTGACGTGCAATTTCACCTGTTTCTAGCGTGATTTTGTGGTCGCCGTACTGAAATTCTTGCCTAATAGGATTCACTATGAGGTTCCTTTGTGTAGAGGTTATTAAAATGAGTTTTCACGATGTGTTAAAGCAGAAACGGCATTTGTGCGATGCCGTTTCTGTGGAGAATGTTTTACTTGCGTAAACCTAAACGTTCAATCAATGAACGGTAACGAGCCAGGTCTTTGCCTTTGAGGTAATCCAACAATTTACGACGTTGGTTTACCATACGCAACAAACCACGACGTGAATGGTTGTCTTTTTTGTGTTCGGCAAAATGCGGCATCAGGTGATTGATGTGTGCTGTCAATAAAGCAACTTGGACTTCGGGTGAACCTGTATCAGTTTCTGATTGACGATACGCTTCAACGACGGCTTTTTTTTGTTCTGCGGTAAATGGCATTGCTTATAATCCCTAAGATTAATTTAAAATGAAAACCGTCAATGACGGCTTAAGTAAACACTCCACGATAGGGTGTAGAGTTTGGGGTTCAATCGCTTAGATTGAATAATTTTTTCGGTGATAGTTTACCATTTAAAGTCATTTCTCCCAAACCGAGAAACAGCTCATTATGATAAAGTCGCACCGCGCCTGATTGCGGATTGTTGTGAGAAATGGTTTGACCGTACTGTATGGCGGTGGCTTGTGCGTCGGATAACTGCACTTCTGGTATGCTTTGCAGCGGTTCATCAACGGCCATTAAACACGCATTTAATTCCTGCGCACTCATGGCGGTTAATTGTTCAATTGTGTGTGCATTCGCTAACTGAAACTGCCCCGCCTGCAAACGCCGCAATACGGTTACTGTGCCGCCGCAACCGAAATAATGCCCGATGTCTTCAGCTAAAGAACGGATATAAGTGCCTTTCGAGCAGAACACTTCCAGACTCAGCAAATCATCAGCAAAATCTAGCAATTTAATTTCGTATAGCGTGATATGGCGGGCTTTACGGTCAATAGTGATACCTTCACGCGCCAATTCGTACAGTTTTTTGCCGTTATGTTTTAACGCCGAATACATCGGCGGCACTTGCTCAATGTCACCTGTGAAGTGTTGCAAACAGGTGTGGATTTGTTCAAGAGATAAGGGAGGCACAGGCTTGGTTTCCAGCACCGCACCTTCGGCATCGCCCGTATCGGTCATCACGCCTAACTGAACAGTGACCGCATAGCGTTTGTCATCATCCAGCATCATACCCGACACTTTAGTCGCCTCACCGAAACACAGCGGCAATAAACCTGTGGCTAACGGGTCTAAACTGCCCGTATGCCCTGCTTTGTTGGCATTAAATAAACGGCGAACTTCTTGCAAGGCTTTATTAGAAGAGACACTGAGGCGTTTATCCAACAATAAAATACCGTGGACATTAAGACCTGATTTGCGTTTGCTCATGGGATAAAAAACTAGCTAATAGTGACGATGGGATACTGGATTATTTTGCTATCAACTGTGATTAATGGCATAGATTCAACAGTAGCTTGAGCAATTAGTAAGCGATCAAACAGGTCTTGGTGATAATTTTCTAAATCTGCTAAAGCGTAAATATGTTTTAGGGCGATAGGTAACAGTTGTAAATTATTATCGCGCTGTTGTGTTGCTATCATGTCTTGCAATGGGCTGTGTAAATCTAATTTGCCCAATTTAATTTTTATTTGTATTTCCCAAGGCGAAACGTGACTTAAGTAAAGTGTATTTTTGCTGTCTTCACATAATGCTAAAACGTGCGGCGACAATTTTTCAGGTTGTTGATTAAGCCATAAAAAGATATGTGTATCTAACAACAGATTCATTGCTCATCACCTACCCAGAAACTCATCGGCAACTCATCATCAAATCTGTCTGCAATCGTTATTTTATCTCTGTACTGCCCGAAGATTCGTTTTTTATTAATGCACGTTACTGATTCAGTATCATACATAACAATTACTTTTGCGCGTGATGCACTGATATAGTCGGGCAATTGTAAATGTATTTCGTGCGAGTCTGTGATGGTGGCTTCTAGTTCGATGGCTTGCATAAATACAATTATTTTAAATGTGAGGGCAGGTAATCATGGTTCAGCCTTAAGCCTTAGCTTGCTTGTGTAGCTCTAGCATTTCTGTTAACCGCGCTATATCTTGTTTGAGATGTCCGATGGTTTCGTCTTTATGCGTGTTAATCAATCGTAGTTTTTGAATTTCAAAAGCTAATTCCATTGATGCACCAATGATTACATTATGACCGTTGTTAGTGTTATCTCCACTGATTAAACAAATGTGCCTATCACTCACAGGCATTAATTCGGTTAAATCTACATCTAACAATTCAGCGATTTGTTCCAGTTTTGGATTAAAAGATTTAGTTTCCCCACGTTCGATTTTTGCATAACCATTCACCGACATTTTCAGCTTTTCCGCCATATCTTCTTGCGACCAATTTTTAGACTCGCGTATCAAGCGTATTTTTTCGTGAACTTTCATTAAATCACCACAAATTGGGTAGGAATAACCACTGTTAGTTGATTGTATAGCATTGGCAGGGATTTGATAATACAGTCTTTCATATTATTGAGGTAACGAGATGTTTAGTGAAAATAAAAAAGCAGCTGGCGTAGCAGTTGCAACAGGAGCAGCAGCGGGAGTTGGAAATGCAGCAGCAGTTTATACAGGTGCTGTAACGGCTGCCAATGCAGCAGGTTATGTAGGTGCGGCGGCGACGACAAACGCGCTTGCAACTCTTGGTGGCGGAGCTATAGCAGCAGGCGGTGGTGGTATGTCAGCGGGCGTAATAGCTATTGCATCAGCGGCTGCATTACCCGCTGCTGGTGTAGCAGTGGCAATTTTTAGCGGTTACAAATTGTATAAATGGCTCAAATAATTTCAGTAAATTACCTAACAATAGAGGCTTATTAAAAATGGCGGAAGCATTACAGTTTGAAGACTTGAAAGCAAATATTGACAGACTTATCGCAAACAGAAAGTCTTTTATAGTTATTGGATTAGGTGGAAATATGGATAAAGCCATCGAACTTATTGAAAATACAATTGAGCGTAAAGACTTGAGTTGCCGTGTTTATACCAGCAAAAGAATTGCTGCCGCAGGGGCGAGCCTTTTTGGTGGAATTACAGGAGTAATTGGAATAGCCTCTGCGGTTGGAATCGCTGCTCACAATTTGGCTACCTATAATCCAGACTATGAAATTGAAAAACACGTTATTGATAACAGACTTACTGTTGAATATAAAAAATAGCGTCGTAGGTTGGGTTGCCGCTTTTTGGCAACCCAACATATATGTAGATTTTGTTGGGTTGGCTATCGCCAGCCCAACCTACACGACTACGAATTTTTATCTTCGCTATGCACCACATCACTCAACAATTCTGCCACGCGCATACCTGTATCAAACGAGGTGTCGTAGTGAAAACGTAGCGTAGAAATGTGCCGTAGGCGCATACGTTTGGCGAGTTCGTGGCGTATCATCGGAGCTAATTCGTTGAGCAATTTAACATTGTCTTTTTTAGCTTGCTCATCAGCATTCAGTACCGTGACATAAATTTTTGCCACAGCTAAATCTTTGCTGACCACGACTTCGTTGATGGTGACAAAACCTAAACGTACATCTTTAACATCACGTTGCAAAACAAGCGATAGCTCTTTTTGCATTTGTGAAGAGACGCGGGCATTACGCCCGAATTCTTTTGCCATGATTACAGTTCCCGTTTAACTTCGGTGCGTTCAAAGACTTCGATTTGATCGCCAACACGGACATCGTTGTAGTTTTTCACGCCGATACCGCATTCTATGCCCATTTTAACTTCGGCAACGTCATCTTTGATACGGCGTAAAGATTCCAGCTGCCCTTCATAAATAACAACATTGTCACGCAAGACGCGAATAGGTAGATTACGTTTAACAAAGCCGTCAACGACCATACAACCCGCAATCGCACCAAATTTAGGTGATTTGAACACGTCACGCACTTCGGCAAGACCGACGATGGTTTCTTTTATTTCAGGAGCCAACATACCGCTGATAGATTTTTTAACTTCGTCTATCGCTTCATAAATGATGCTGTAGTAATGTAAGTCGATGCCTTTTTCTTCAATCATTTTTCTAGCGGTCGCATCAGCACGGACGTTAAAGCCCATGAGAATTGCGCCAGAGGCTAAAGCCAGATTGGCATCGCCTTCGGTAATACCACCCACGCCACCATAGACGACTTTAACTTCTACTTCGTCATTGGATAAACCGACTAATGAACTGCGTAATGCTTCTAAACTGCCTTGTACGTCGGTTTTTAACACTAAGTTGACACAAGCCAGTTCGCCTGTGGTCATGCGTGAGAACACTTCATCCAATTTAGCTGCTTGTTGCGCGGCATGGCGGGTGAATTTTTTGCGGTCTTCACGATGTTTAGCGAGGTCTTTGGCAACACGTTCGTTTTGTACGACCAAGAATTCATCACCTGCATTCGGTGTACCTGATAAACCTAAAATTTCAACAGGTTCACAAGGACCTGCTTCTTTAATGGGTTTGCCGTTTTCATTGAACATGGCGCGAACGCGACCGTATTCATGTCCGCATAACACCATTTGTCCATTTTCCAGCGTGCCTTTTTGGATTAATACCGTGGCAACCGCGCCGCGTCCTTTATCCAGACGTGATTCAATAACAATACCAGAGGCCGCACCTTCGACAGGAGCTTTGAGTTCTAAAATTTCGGTTTGTACAATCAGTGCTTCGATAAGTTCATCTATACCTAAGCCTGTTTTAGCAGAAATTTGTAAGAACTGGACATCGCCGCCCCATTCTTCAGGTTGTACACCAATGCTGGATAATTCCTGCATGACTTTATCTGGATTAACGCCCGGTTTATCCATTTTGTTCATGGCAACAATGATAGGCACGTTAGCCGCTTTGGCGTGTTCAACGGCTTCTTTGGTTTGTGGCATCACGCCATCATCCGCTGCAACCACGATAATAACTACGTCGGTGACATCGGCACCACGCGCACGCATGGCGGTAAATGCCGCGTGACCTGGTGTGTCTAAGAAGGTAACAGAACCGTGGTCAGTTTTAACTTGGTACGCACCGATGTGCTGGGTTATACCGCCCGCTTCACCTGCGGCAACGCGGGTTTTACGAATGTAATCGAGCAGTGATGTTTTACCGTGATCGACGTGTCCCATAATGGTAACGATAGGAGCGCGGGGTTGTTCTACGCGGTTATCTTCTTCCAAAGCTTCGGCGAGCATTTCCTGCTCAAGATCATCTTCACTTTGCATGATAGGTTTATGACCCATTTCTTCAACCAGAATCGCCGCTGTGTCTTGGTCGATGGTTTGGTTGATGGTCGCCATGATGCCGAGTTTCATCAAATGTTTAATGACTGCCGCCGCTTTGATGTTCATTTTCTGCGCGAGGTCAGAGACGATAATCATCTCAGGGATGGTCACGTCATAAACGATGGGTGCGCTGGGCATTTCAAATTGATGCTTACCTTCGGGCTGATTAACGTTGCGCTGCGGGGCTTGTTTGCCTTTGTTGCGCTTGCCACGTTTACCCTCTTTACCCGATGAACGCGTATTGCCACCACCGCCGCCTTCATCTTGGCTTTTTCTGTTAGGTGTAGTGGCGGGTTTTGCTGCTTGCTGCCTTACTTTGTCAGCATTTTTCTTGATAGACTCTTCCAAACGACGCTCTTTCTCTTGTTGTTTTTTGCGGACTTCTTCAGCTTCTTTAGTTTTGGCTGACTTTTCTTTGTTTTTCTTTTCTTCTTTGAGCTTTAACGCTTCAAATTTAGCCTCTGAGTCGATGTCCACTTCTGGTTCAACTTCAATTTCAGCAATAGGCTGCTCATCGGCTTTCACTTCAAGCTCTGGCTGTTGTACAGACACTTCGACAACAGGCGCAATTATTTCCACTGGTGCGACAGCTTCGATTTCTACGGGTTGCTTTAACGCTTCCACTTCAACTTTAGTCGGTTCAACGACCTTTACTTCATCGACATCAGCACGTTTTATGTACGTTTTCTTTTTACGCACCTCAACGCTGATCGTTTTGGTAGAGATACCCGGTACGCTGGCCTGTTTAATTTCGGTGACTTTTCGGCGTGCCAAGGTAACGCGATTAGGTGAATTATCACCCTCGCCCTGACCTTTACCATGACTTTTACGCAAATGTGTTAATAAACGCATTTGCTCATCATCATTAATAATGTCATCAGGCGTTCTAACAGATAACCCCGCTTCTTGCAGTTGTTTTAACAACTGTTCCAACGGTGTTTTTACCATGTCCGCTAATTGTCGTACTGTTTTATCGCTCATATTCCTACCCCTTACCTACTCGCTGTGTGCCTGCGTAGACGAAAGCACATACTTACGAGCCTCCACAATCAACATACCTGCACGTTCTTCAGTTATCTCTAAAATGTCTAACAAATCGTAAGTTGACTGATCTGCTAAATCCGCTATTGTCTCAATACCCTGACTTGCCAGACTCTGAACCAGTTCTTCATCCATACCCTCCAAGTCCAGTAAGCTCTGAACTGGCTGTGCGGTTTCTATTTTTTCTTCAGCAGCAATGGCATTGATAAGCAGTGCGTCTTTGGCGCGGCTTCTCAGCTCATTAACCAGTGGCTCATCAAAACCTTCGATTTCCAACATTTCACTGACAGGTACATAAGCAATTTCTTCAACACTATTAAAACCGACTTCTGCCAGAATTAATGCAATGTCGTCATCAACACCCAGCTGGTCGATAAATAATTGTTTAATTTTACCCACTTCAGCTTCTGCATTTTGTTCGGCTTTAGAGGCATCAATGACATTCAATTCCCAACCCGTCAATTGAGTCGCTAAACGGACATTTTGACCGCCACGACCAATGGCTTGTGATAAATTTTCGGAGCTGACCGCTAAATCCATGCTGTGCTTATCTTCATCGACAACGATAGATTGAATTTCCGCAGGTGACATAGCATTAATGACAAACTGTGCTTCGCTTGGGTTCCATAAAATAATGTCAACCCGTTCGCCCGCTAATTCGTTAGTCACGGATTGTACGCGAGAACCGCGCATACCGACGCACGCACCGACAGGGTCTAAACGCGGATCATTACTTCTAACCGCCAGTTTAGCTCGTGAACCAGGATCACGCGCAGCACCCATGACGGTAATCATGCCCTCACCGACTTCGGGTACTTCTAACCGAAATAAGGCAATCAGTAATTCTGGCGCAGTACGGCTGACAAATAATTGCGGACCACGAGGCTCTAACCGAACGTCTTTTAAATAGCCGCGAATACGATCGCCAATACGCACAGGTTCACGCGGAATCATGTCTTCTTTGGCAATATAGGCTTCAATGTGTCCGCCCAAGTCCATATAAATACTGCCTTTTTCAATGCGTTTGACTACGCCTGTCACCAGCTCACCGATACGACTTTGATACGCATCGACAATTTTCTTGCGTTCTGCTTCACGGACTTTGTGAATAATGACTTGCTTGGCAGTTTGTGCCGCAATACGACCAAAATCGACTGATTCAATTTCTTCTTCTATAATGTCGCCGACTTGTGCATTTGGATTATCCAGTCTCGCCACTTCCAGCAAAATTTGTGTAGTCGGGAACTCAACATCACCCACACACTCCGGATTTGCATCCACTACTTCCCACTGGCGATAAGTGCTGTAATCCCCTGTTTTTCTGTCGATAGCGACTCGCGCTTTAATTTGATTAACGTGACGTTTGATAGTAGCCGTTTCTAATGCGGATTCGATTGCCTGAAAAACAATCTCTTTTTCTATTTCTTTTTCATTAGAAAAAACTTCGACTACCAGTAAAATTTCTTTATTTGCCATTGCGTCCTCCTTTTTCTATAAAATACTCAGGCACTAAACGAGCCTTACTCATGGCGTTAAACGGAACATCAAAAAACTGCCCTGCTTCTGAGAGCGTAATAATATCGTCTTCAACTTTTTCAATCAGCCCTATAATTTTTCTACGTCCATGAATGGCTTTAAATAGATGAACCATAACGGTGCTACCGATAAATTGTTCAAACTGACTGACTTTAAAAAAGGGTCTGTCCGCTCCGGGCGAAGACACTTCTAATTGATAAAAACCTTGTATGGGGTCTTCTACGTCGAGAACACCGCTGATTTGATGACTGACTTTAGTGCAGTCTTCGACTAAAATTCCGTTTTCGCTGTCAATATAAACTCGTAACAGACCGTGTTTTGGATGCGGATTATAGTCAATGCCAACGCATTCATAACCTAAGCCTTCCACAATCGGTTCGATTAAGTTGACCAAATGCTCAGGAGCCTGTTTCATTTTTCCTCACTTACTTTCGCACAAAAAAAAAGAGCCAAAGGCTCTTCCATTAACACTGACTATATAGACTTCTTAAAACCGAAGCCTAGAAAATAAAAAACCCCAAGAAGGGGTTCATAATTCTGGTAGCGGGGGCAGGATTTGAACCTACGACCTTCGGGTTATGAGCCCGACGAGCTACCAAGCTGCTCCACCCCGCGATTGATTTGGTGAATTATAAAGACTTTATAATATAAAGCAACTTATATTTTATGTTAAATCTGGCTGCCAGACTTGGTCAACTTGTAATTGCTACCTATGTTCGATAGCGTACTGATACTAACTGGCATTGTAATTACACTTTGTTCGGGCTTGTGAAATATCACAAAATGCCCAGCCAGTCTCGAAAACTGCCGAGATAACAATCGTTGTAATAAAGTTGGAGCGCAATATGAAAAAATTAATTCCCATTATCGCCGTATCACTTTTGAGTGCTGGTCTTATAGGTACTTCCTATGCAGCTGATGTTGAGGACAAACAAAAAGAGCTTGTCAAAAAACAACAGGATGTTCAGGAAACCAAACAGGAACTCAAGCAAGAGACCAAAAAGGAAGCCAACGAGCAAGGCAAAGACGTCAATAAATCTATGTAGCAAGTGAGCAGAGCCAGCAAAATTATCGGTACGACTGTAAAAAATGCCAACGGTGACGACTTAGGTGACATTAAAGAGCTGGTGCTTAATCCAGAAAGCGGTCAAGTCGTCTATGCCGTAGTTTCCTACGGTGGTGTATTAGGTCTGGGAGATAAACTGTTTGCTGTGCCATGGAAAGCAATGCTTTGGACTGCTGATAAGGAACATTATGTCCTTAATGTGGATAAAGCCATGCTAAAAAATGCACCTGGTTTTGATAAAGCTCATTGGCCTGACAGTGCCAGTAAATGGGATCAGCAACGCGAAGAAATCGAGCAGTTCTATCACGTCAACCCTTAGCATAAAAGGAGTCTGGCTCTGCGGGTCAATCTTATTGACGTTAAGGGCAAGACTCCCTAATACCTCTGCTAGCTCAGTAAAGTCCGCTCTATTAACCAATACGCTCCCGCTAAACTGGCTAACACGGAACAAACAGGGGTTAGATACGGTTCTATTTGCGGTTTTTTATGTAGCCACCAAATAATCGGTAATACGATGGTGGCAACGGTAATCTGCCCTAACTCTACACCTAGGTTAAACGAAAATAGCGGTATCATAATGGAGGAAATACCTTTTTCGCGTAACACAGCAGCAAAACCAAAGCCATGAACTAAGCCGAAGAAAAAAGTTAGCCATTGCCGTCCTTTCGGATTATCACCACGAATAAGATTTTCTACCCCAACATAAATAATGGTCGCCGCAATCAGCGGCTCAACGATACTGCTAGGAATATTAATTACGTTAAACGCGGCTAAGCCAAGAGTAATGGAATGGGCAATGGTAAAAAAAGTAATAATTTTAATCGCAGGCAAGAAACTGCGCGTTACTATGAGCAAAGAGAATAAAAACAACAGGTGATCGTAACCGATCAGAATATGCTCTGTACCCCACAGTAGATAGTCAATAAAGACCGACCATTTTGACATTTCCGCGTTGTTAATCGTTGCATCTGTGATGGGTAAAGCCAGCTCTATTAAATTATTTTCTTGCGACAGCATTTTGTCATTGATACCCTGCCCTGCTTCATTTTTTATATTCACAACCTGTTTATGACCTGAAGGCAGTTTGCTTAAAAAATTCGCCTGTAATTGCAATTGTTTACTGGGGGTTTGTGCATAGTGAAATTCAATGTGGGCGTTATTCTGCTCATCAAAACTCACGGCACCTGCGGCACTGGGTTGAACAACCTGCCCGTCCAGCGTGAGTTGTACGCCTTGCTGCACCCACGCGGCAATTTTTGGTTTTGCGGCATCCTGTTCTGCGGTGGTGACTTCGGCATCCTGATCGCTGTCCATCGGCACAAGTGCTTCCACATCCTGCACAGAGAAAGTGATTTTGACATCCACGCCTTGCGCTTTGATGAGTAAATCTGTCGAGCTTAAACCTGGATCATGTGCCGCGCTGAACTGCGCATAACTCAGTAAAAATACCGCTGCGATGAGTTTATTGAACATTAACCGCGCTCCACAAGTTTACGTTTTTTACGCATCCAGACAATGATGCCGATAATGATAAGCAGCAGCGTGGTCGCCCCGCCTGCAATCATCATGATGGTTTGTTTGGGTAAGGCATCAGGATTGCCGCCAACATGAAAGGGGATTCTCAGTTTGTCTTCATCTGAAACCGCTTCTTCGCCACCTACCAATAAAAACAAGGCGTAATAGCCCGTTTTATCAATATCTGCTTGCGCTTCCACTACGCCTTTGGAATAGGCTTTAGCGGGAACTTCGGTAATGGTACGCACTTCTTTAAAGTTTTCGGGTTTGGTGTCATCTGAACCAGTGAGTTCCAGTTCCACCACGCGAATACCGATAGGCGTTTGGCGAATATCACGGTCGATTAAATCAGCCGAAAAGAATGCTTTGCCTATCGTCGGCAATTCTTGGCAATAGGGTTTTAACAACGCGGCTCTATCACTGGCATCTTTGGGCGCGGCGGCGGTTTTAACATAGACGCTGAGATGTACTGCATAAAAATCATTGGTAATTAAACAACCGACGCTGTTAAGGTCAGGGATTTGTGGTTGTGTACCTAATTTGTCTCTATCACACCCCGTCAATAAACTCGCAAGTAATAAGACGCTGAAAATCCATGTGGCAAATAGTCTGTTTTTCATAGGTTTAAGGGGCTTTGATAGTAAATTGGTATTTGCCAGTGACGATATGGGTATCAATGGATACCGCGCGATAACGCACTGTATAAGTATCGGGAGCTAATAAGGGTACAGTGACATAAAAATGTGTTAAATCAGAGGCTTCCTGCTCCATATCTTTATTGTCCACACGCTTGCCTTTGCTATCAATGACGGCGAGGGCTTTGTATTCTGTGCCGACTTTATCATCAAACCAGACATCAACTTGTTTGGGTGATTCAGTCAACACGGCATTTTCCGCAGGCGAAGAGCGCACCATTTTAGCGTGTGCAAAAGAGGGCGACGGCAGTGCCAGCGCGGCAAGCAGGATAATGCCCGAAAACAGGGTGTATTTTTTGTGGTTAGTTTGATAGTGAGTCATAAAATTTACGAATAAATGAGTAAATGTCAGTGGCAACGGGGGCGTTATTATAAACCGATGTGTGGCAATAACTGTAGAGACGTTAGCTGGAATCCAAAACGTGTTTTGGAGTCCAGCACATTATTCCTCCAGCATTTTAACCATCCATTGATTGGGCTGTTTAGGGTGTTTTTCTGTCCATAGTGCCAGAAAGCCGTGCTGGGTGCTGATAATACGCGGATGGGTTGCCATGATACCTGTGACCGACAAGCGTTTTGCGGTTGACCATGTGCTACCGCCATCTTGCGATTGGGCAGAAAAAATACTCATCCCATCAGGCTCTCTTTCATCCCAAATCATGGCAAGGTGTTGTTGATTGACGGCAATATCGCCATGACTTGCCAGCTTGCCCATTGCCTGTGGTGTACTCCATGTGTTGCCATTGTCGCCAGAATGCAGCGTGTATAAGCCAGATTTACCCTCAAGACCTGTCCACACACTACTATATAGTGCGTTATTTTCACCCGCTGCCAAGCCGCCGCCGATATGCGGACAGCCTTCAAATTGCCAGCCAAACGTGCCGACGGTACTGGTACGCCGCCACGTCACGCCATTATCAGACGATTGCATCAGTCCCATATCACGCGGTTTCATGTCGCGATACAGGATATTTAATTCACCCGATGGCGACACTGCGAAGGTATTCCAACAGCAGGAACAGGTAGAATCATCCAGTTTTTGACTCGCCTGCCAATGTTCACCCTTATCAGTTGAACGCGCGTACCGTAAACTTTGATAGCCATTTTCTTCTGGGTCTGCCAACCAAACCGCATGAAAAATGCCTTGTTTATCGGCAATCACATCAATATGTGCCTGATCGCCATTATTATCAACGGCTGGATTTGCGCCTTTATGCCACGTCTTGCCCGCATCATGTGAATAATAACTGACCATTGGCCCCATGCTGGGAAACTCGCCTTTGGTTTGCCAGATAGCCACCAGATTATTCCCTGTAGCGGCGATTTGCACATCGTTGCCGCGCACGGCAATAGGATTGCTGTCGGTCGCAACATCTACCGCTGCTGAACTCCACTGTTGACCACCATCTTCCGAAAATAAATAGCGTACTACGGTAAGCTTGGTTTTGTCTGCGGATTTACCTGTTACCAGCGCGTAAATCCTGTCATCATGAGCGGTCACATCGAAACTGATAATGTCCTGCAACCCTGAGGACGAGGTTAAATCAGTCGTCATATTGTCTGGTGCTACCGATTGACGATTAACACAAGCCATCAATAACAAGGTAACGCCCATAATCAGCGGGAAAAAATAAGAAATTCGGTACATAGTTCGTCAATATAAAATGCGGTTGAACCAACCTAAAGCAAGTTGATGATTTAGTGTAACATTATTAATCAATCTGCTTGATTGTAGTAGTATTAAACACGCTAAATTCACGCATAAAAATGGGGGAGAAGTCATGAAATCTAATCATATAATAAAAATTATTTTAACGTTAGTAGCAGGTACTGTGCCTTGGCACGCGGCACAGGCGGTGGAATACAAATCGTTTGCAGGCATGCGCTTTGTCAGAATAGAAGCGGGCTGTTTTCTAATGGGCGGAGATGCGGATCTTAAAGAAGTCAGTGAAGTTGAATTACCCCCGCATCGCGTCTGTATCGAAAAGCCATTTTATTTAGGTGAAACAGAGGTAACGCAAAAACAATGGGAAGATTTAATGGGCAGCAATCCCAGCAAATATAAAGCCCTGTATAAACCTGTGGAAAAAGTAAACTGGGAAGATGCGCAAACATTTATCAAGAAATTAAATGCACAAGAAGGCGGTGCTGTTTTTCGTTTACCGACCGAGGCAGAATGGGAATACGCAGCCAGAGCAGGCAGCACCACATTGTATTCATTCGGTGATGATCCCAAAAAATTAGCTGAATACGCATGGTTTGGCAACGAAGGCTATCACGGCACCAGCAAAGAAGTCGGCACTAAAAAACCGAATGACTGGGGATTGCAGGATATGCACGGCAATGTCTGGGAATGGGTGCAGGATTGGTACGACCCCAATTATTATCATAATAGCCCCGAAAAAGACCCGAAAGGCCCTGATTCTGGGCAGTTCCGTGTGTATCGCGGCGGTAGTTGGGTAGGTAAAGCGATTAACTTACGCTCATCTTTACGCTATAGCGGTTTACCCGTCAGCCGTACCCGCGATATTGGTTTTCGCGTGTTAAGAGAAACCGAATAATACTATAAATAAATTATGGTATTGTTCGCTTAAAAAGTACCGAAATAGCAATAATGTTTAAGGCATTTTAACGCATCATCTGTGTTAGAATATTTGTAGCAATAGTCATTACGTTTTTAGTTAAATGTCTTTTGTTGACCACTTTAAAATTTAAATATAGTGGAAGTTACATTTCACTCAGCCACACAAAGGATTAAGATATGAAATTATTGAAAAAAATCGCAGTTGCTGTTGTTATGACTGCATCAATGACTGCTATCTCTTCAACAGCATTTGCTGCTGAAGCGCACAAAGATTTAAACGCTATCGTTCAAGCGGCTGGTAAAAGCACTGAAGCATCATTATTAGAAGCTAAAGGATTACTGGAAAAAGGTGGCGATACTAGCGAACAAATCCAGACTGCTCTGAACAATGCACGTCAATCAGTCAAAGAATTTCGCTATGAGCAAACAGAGCGTTTACGTCAAAAAATGAACGACAGAATCAAATCAGCTCGTGAAGCATTCATGAAAAATGACAATACAAAAGCATTGGAAGATGTTAATGAATCATTGGCTATTTATGCAGAAATGAAAAAAATCTACGACGCAGCTCACTAATAATTAAGTTAGCCCGTTATTGATTATACAAACCATAAGGCTTCAAAACTCTTATGGTTTACTAGCATGAAAATTGAAAGTGACATCTATCCTTTTAATTTTTTACAGCTAATTACCTTACTAACAAATTGATAATTTCAAAATGTGGTAGAATCTTCATTGGTAGACCACATACTATAAAAAAATGGTTTGCCAATACACTTAAATAAAAATAACTTGAGGATTTAGAAACATGAAAACCTTAAAAAAAATCGCTTTGGCTTTATGTATTGCTGCTTCTATGGGCGCAGTTTCAACTTCAGTCATGGCTGAAGGCGATGCGGGTCGTATCACCTACGCACCTGCTGAGGCAATTGACATTGTTGCAGCAAAAACAGGTCTTGCTATTGAAGCACTGACAAAAGGCGAAGATGCTGCAAAAGTTGACGCTCTTATGAAAGACGTACTGGATGCAGGTAAAGAAATCAATGCTAATGACAGAGTATTTGCAGCGCGTGACAAAGTAAACACTAAAGTCAAAAATGCTCGTAAACTGTTGAAAGACGGCTCTACACAAGAAGCTGAAGCTCTGTTAAGAGATGCTCAAAAAGGCTACTTGGCACTGAAAGGCTTAATCTAAAGCTGTATCTTGCTCTAAATATATGAGCAATGCTTCAAAATAACCTGCTGGAAAAATAGTTATTTAGCTTAGTCAACCATTCGATTAGCTTTAACTTTTTAGGTATAACTTTTATGCCGTCAGCCAAAAGGTTAAAAACCTCGTTACTTGTAGTAGCGAGGTTTTTTTATGTCCGGTCACTCACCTCTATCACTATTAGAGCTTACCTATCTGCCTAGCTTCTGGTATATTCAAAACCCAGCTTTATCGTGAGCTGCACAGATTTACTTTCTGTGACTATAATAAATTTAGAGGAGGAGGGTTATCATGACCGAAGTATTGTTTGTATTAACTGTAATTTATGTGGCTTATGTTCTTTATGTTGTCAACAATGACAAGAAGGCAATAGTCAAATCCCTAATTCTAGCGGCAGAACCTGAAAAACCGGCAGTCTCCGTAGAGCAGTCGCCCATTGAACCCGTTCCTAAAAAAGAACCCGCAAAAACACTCAATACCGAAATACCAAAACCCGTTAAATCAACGACCACTAAAAAGACAGCAGCGACCAAAAAGGGCTTAAAAGACCCTAAAACAGGCGACATAGCGACCACATACAATAATTACCGGTTTACTAAACGCTGGATAAAAGAAGCACTGGTTGCTGAAGGTTTAGTGGAAAAAGTCTATAAAAATAACGAACTGAATGCCGACATTGAAACCCGTATCAAAGCCGCTATTGCTAAACTTGAAACAATGGAGCAATACAAGGCTTACAATTAGTCTTTGCCATCTAAATTAAGTCGCTTCAACCGATAACGGAATGATCTGAAAGACAGTCCCAGTTGCTTAGCTGCGGCTGTCTTATTCCATTTATTCTCTTCCAATGCGCGAGTAAGAATATCTTTCTCTATCCTTTCCAGATAGTTCTCCAGCGAACCCTCGGATGGATCAAATACTGGAGAAGATACTCTGTCCGCCTGCTGATTCGCGCTCTTGGTATTTATGATGTAGTAGTGCATCGCGATATTCATCGGCAGATTTAAATCTTTCAATTCTATGCGGTTGCCCTCATAAAGAGCCAACGCCCTTTCCAATATATTCTCAAGCTCACGCACATTGCCTGGAAAATCATAGCGTTGCAGTGCTACCAGAGCAGTATTTGATAATATCGGTTTACCGGATGCGTTAGTTCCCATCAACTTAACCAGAATATGGTCGATGAGCTCTGGTAAATCTTCGGTTCTCTCGCGTAATGAGGGAACGTGCAGGTCAATGACGTTGATACGATAATATAAATCCTGTCTAAAACTTCCCGCCGCTACCATTTCACTGAGATTTTGATGGGTTGCGCTGAGCAGGCGAATATCAACAGGGATTTCCCGATTATCCCCCACAGGTCGGATTTTTTTCTCTTGTAAGGCGCGGAGTAATTTAACCTGCAACGACAAAGGCAAATCAGCCACTTCATCAAGAAATAAGGTGCCGCCTTCCGCCGCTTGAAACAAACCTTGTTTATCAACAGATGCACCTGTAAAACTGCCTTTTTTGTGTCCAAAAAATTCGCTTTCCATAAGTTCCAGAGGAATCGCACCGCAGTTAATGGCAATAAATGGATTGGCGGCTCGCGCACTCTGGCGGTGAATCAACTTGGCAACCAGTTCTTTACCTGAACCTGATTCACCGCTGATATAAATAGGAGCTTGACTAAGAGCCAGTTTATTAATTTTGCCGCGAATCTCACGCATGACGATAGAATCGCCTAACAGGATATTGCGAGTACGTCGATCATTGGCCATATTAGGTTCGGCCGTTTTTAACGCACTGTTAATTAGTTGTCGCAATGCCAGCAAGTCAACCGGTTTGGAGATAAAATCAAACGCGCCTTTTTTCATCGCTAAAATGGCGGTATCCATATTGCCGTGTGCTGTAATAACGGCAATCGGTATAGGCATTGGCATTTCCTGTATTAAATCAACCAGTTCCAAACCATTGCCGTCAGGTAATTTCATATCGGTCAGACAAAGATCAAACGTTTCTTCTTGTAATAACGTTTTAGCACTACCAATAGTTTTAGCGCAACGAGTGTCAATTTCCATTCTATTCAGCGTAATTTCTAACAGCTCAAGAATATCGGGTTCGTCATCTACAATCAATACCAGTGGTTTTTTCATATTTCAATTAAAGTATAGTCCGCATTAAATAAACACAACCGAAAAGAACTCTTCTGTTCGACCGTAACATAATAAATCAATTTTGCCTGATTAAGCTCAGCTAATTCTTTTGAGATGTAAAGCCCCAAACCTGTTCCGCTAGTCGATGTGGTAAAAAAAGGTTCAAACAAATGGCTGAGATTTTCACGACTGACACCCGCGCCATTATCAATCACATCAATACACGATGCCTGTTTTAAGGTCACCGTTTGCACCGTAATGGGGCCTGTTTCTGGCTGACCGTATTTCAGTGCATTCTGGCACAGATTATCCATAATCTGTTTTAGATGATTAGGGTCAATAAAAACAAACACAGGCTCTGCGGTTGTCATCAACTGAAAGCTACTCGCACTCAGTGCCTGTTCAAGAGTGAAATTTTGTAAGTAATGATCTAACCAGCTGTTTAATTCTATTTTTTCGCGCCGTGAATCTTTGCGGCGCGACAGTTGCAAAATATCTTCAATGATATGATTAACACGCGAGACATTGGCTTTAATGATATGCGTCAAACGCACATCTTGAGCCAATAAATCAGGGCTTTCTGATAATAACTGTCCTGCATGATTAATAGCACTGAGCGGATTGCGTATTTCATGCGCGATACTGGCGGTTAATCGCCCCAAAGAGGCTAATTTGCTTTGCTGCAAACGCTGATTATAAAACGAACCGTCTTCAATGATAACCATATAAAACACTTGATAGCGCGTCGGTAACAGCATAAAACGCACATGAATATCAGACTGGTTCAATACATGAAGCACTAACAGATTCTGTTCGTTATCGGTTAGCCACGTTTGAAACCCCCGTTCTAAATATTCAGAAATATCGCCCAGATTAGTAGGTAATGTCACTAAATTGGTTAATCGTAGCACTGCTTCGTTCGCTATAAGAATCATTTGTTGCTGATCGGTAATTATAATACCTGATTGCAGATGTTGAATAATATACTGATTAAGCTCTTCCAGATTAGAAATAGCCTGTTTTTGCTGATCTGCAAACTGTAGCATTTGCTCACTGCGTTTTGCCAATACGAAAGACAGCAACGAAATAGTGAAAAATGACGCTCCCAGCATCCCCGTATACACATAGGAATAAGAGCTTATTTCAAAACTGTTCATGTAATCAGCATACAACTGTTCAGCCAACACTGCCAGACTTGCCAACGCAGCAAAAAACATCGCACAACGCCCGCCGATTAATAACCCGCCCGACGCAATAGAAACCGCAAGCAAAATACCCATGCCACTGGTCACGCCGCCATAAGCGTGCATAATCAGCGTTAGAATAAGAATATCGGTGACAATCAGCAACTGCGCCTGAATAGTGTAGCGCGTCAATTTCCAGATAATACACACAGCTGATATGACTGACAGCACTAGATAACTTTGGCTGCTATAGGTAAATAACGGGCTATGGTGAATATTGATTAATGCTGAGCCTTTTTGGGTATAAAACAACACAATAAACAGACTGGCGAGGGTAAGACGATAACCCAAAAACAATTTCAATAATATCCACGCCTGTTGCGCAGGAATCCCATATCCTTTAGAAAGCGGGCAAGGATAAATAGTCTCAGAAGTATTTTCAATCATCAATGCGTTAGGGATAGCGTTTTGCGGGGACTTCGTTAGAATAAGCCATTAATTATAACATCAATAGAAACACATAAGAACATAACGCTGGAATCCACCAGTTCACGAGGAGTTGCACATGAATATCCACGAATATCAGGCTAAACATCTATTTCAGCAATACGCCATTCCCATTCCTGAAGGTAAATATGCCGACACACCTGAAGGCGCAGAACACGCCGCGCGTGCCTTGAACGGTGACGGCTGGGTCGTTAAAGCCCAAGTTCATGCGGGTGGCAGAGGTAAAGTCGGCGGTGTAAAACTCGCCAAAAATCTGGCAGAAGTCATGGATTTCAGCCGTGAATTACTGGGTAAACGACTTGTCACCATTCAAACTGACAGCGCGGGCTTACCGATTAACTCGTTGTTGATTGAAAAAATTTACCCGATTAAGCGCGAATTATATTTAAGTTTAATTCTTGACCGCGCCACTGAGCGGGTGATGTTTATTGCCTCCGCCGCAGGCGGTATGGATATTGAAGCAGTTGCGCATGACACACCTGAGAAAATCATCTCGGTCGCTGTGCATCCCGCCGCAGGCTTACAATCGTATATTTGCCGTAAAGTAGCTTACACACTGGGATTGAAAGGGCCGCAACTCAAAGCCTTAGAAAAAATCATGTTTGGAATGTATCGCCTGTTTTTAGCCAAAGATGCCACACAAATCGAAATTAATCCCCTGATTGAAACCGACAGCGGCGATTTACTGGCACTGGATGCCAAAATTAATTTTGATGATAACGCCCTCGCGATTCATCCCGATATTCTGGCAATGAAAGACCCGACTCAGGAAGACGACAAAGAAAACGAAGCGCAACAATTCGGGCTTAACTACATCACGCTGGAAGGCAATATCGGCTGCATGGTCAACGGCGCAGGTCTGGCAATGGCAACCATGGATTTAGTCAAACTCAAAGGCGGCTTGCCTGCCAACTTTCTGGATGTCGGCGGCGGTACTAATGTCGAAAAAGTCTGCGAAGCCTTTAAATTGATTCTCTCAGACGGTAGCGTTAAAGCGGTATTGGTCAATATTTTCGGCGGCATTGTCAAATGTGACGTTATCGCACAAGGCATCTTGGAAGCGATGAAACAAATACACGTTACTGTTCCTGTTGTCGTGCGTTTAGAAGGCACCAATGTCGAACAAGGCAGAGCGTTACTGACGAGCACAGGGCTGAATCTATACGCTTCAGAAGATCTAAACCACGCCGCAGAGCAAGTAGTTGCATTAGCAAAGGCAGTCGCATGAGCATTTTAATCAACAAAGACACCAAAGTAATCTGTCAGGGTTTCACAGGCAAACAAGGCACATACCACTCCGAACAGGCACTCGCTTACGGCACACAATTAGTCGGCGGCGTAACGCCTGAACGCGGTGGTGAAACCCATTTAGGTTTGCCGGTATTCAACACCGTACAGGATGCAGTGAACAGCACAGGCGCGACTGCCAGCGTTATTTATGTACCGCCGTTTTATGCCGCCGATGCCATTTTAGAAGCCGTCGATGCAGGCATTCAACTCATCGTCTGTATTACCGAAGGCATCCCGACATTACAAATGTTGCGCGTCAAGGCAGCAATGGCAGGCACAGGCGCGTTACTTATCGGCCCTAACTGCCCTGGCATCATCACCCCCGATGAATGCAAAATCGGCATCATGCCCGCTAAAATTCACCTTGCAGGTTCTATCGGCATCGTCTCGCGTTCTGGAACGTTGACTTATGAGTCGGTGCATCAAACCACCCAACAAGGCTTGGGGCAAAGCACTTGCGTCGGCATCGGCGGCGACCCGATTCACGGTATGACGTTTGTTGATGTCCTCAGTCGCTTTCAAGCGGATGAGCAAACTAAAGGCATCATCATGGTCGGTGAAATCGGCGGCGGCGAAGAAGAAGATGCCGCCGAGTATATTAAAGCTCATGTCACAAAACCTGTGATAGCCTATATTGCAGGACAAACCGCACCTGCGGGTAAACGCATGGGACACGCGGGCGCAATAGTGACAGGCGGCAAAGGCACGGCAGCAGGTAAAATTGCCGCCCTTAAAGCTGCCAACATCGAAGTGGTCAACTCACCTACCGAGATTGGTGTGGCAATGAAACGGTGTTTTTAGCTCGTCCCATCAGGCATAAATAATGATTTATAAAGAAAGTGTAAGCGATGATTTTCTATCTATCATTCCTAAAGAAGCACACACTATTGTAGAAATTGGTTGTAACACAGGACGACTGGCTGAAATGTATCGTACCATCAATCCTAACGTGCGCTATTTAGCGGTGGAACTGTCTGAAGAAGCTGCCCGAAAAGCCGCAACACGAATAGAGTGTGTTATCACTGGAGATATTGAAAAACCTGAGGTGTTTTCCGAATTAGAAAAAAATTTAGACGAAAATAAAATTGATGTGCTGATTCTTTCTGATGTATTGGAGCATTTAATAGATCCTTGGGGCATTCTTATCAAATTCAGAAAAATAATGTCATCAAATGGATGTTGCGTGGTCTGTATTCCTAATGTCAGCCATTGGACTATTTTGGCAGGTTTAATTCATGGCGAATGGAATTATTCAGATTTTGGACTGTTGGATAGAACACATCTTCGATTTTTCACTAAAAAAACCATGATTGAACTTTTCCAAAATACAGGTTGGCAAGTTGAAATATCGACTCCGCGTATTTTTGCACCTGATGAAACAGAACAAGCGATGAGTGTCTTTACTTCTTTAGCATCGCCTTTTGGATTAACGCCAGAACAAGTCAAAGAAAATTTGTCCGTATTTCAGTGGGTCATTCGCGCCCAATGTGTATAAAAACAACTGAATCCACCCATTGGGAGTGCATTAAAACATGAACGAAATCAACACACTGATTCAAAATTACGGCGACTGGATTTACCTTATCGCCTTTTTCTGGGCTGCACTGGAAGGCGAAACTTTCGTTATTTTTGCAGGTCTCGCCGCACAGCGCGGCTATCTGAACCTCTACCAACTCATTGTTGCCGTCGGACTGGGTAGCTTATTAGGCGATCAAATCTGTTTCTGGCTGGGTCGTCTTCACGGCTCACGGGTACTGCATCATTTTCCTAAACTGGAATCAGGTGTCAACCTTGCTATTATCTGGCTGGAAAAACACGCGGTCGGCTTTATTCTCTCTTACCGTTTCATGTATGGCATACGCAATGTCAGCAGTATCGCCATTGGCATGAGCCACCTATCATGGCAAAAATTTGCCTTTTGGAATGCGGTCGCCGCGTTCGTATGGGCAGTCGCATTTTCTAATATCGGTTATCTGTTCGGCGGTTTAGTGGCGAATGTACCAGAGGGCGAAGACGCAATTGCCGCAGGCATACACCAAGCCATGCTCATTATATTGGGTTTATTTGTATTGGTTATGGGCTTTCGTGTTATCAGCACTCGCATACACAAACACCATACCAAACAAACGCTGGATAAATTACAATAGCCCTGTTTTTCATTTTATAACCATTACTCATGCTAAGTTACCCTAATATCGACCCCGTACTCATCGCCCTTGGGCCTGTCAAAATTCACTGGTACGGCATCATGTACCTCATCGGTTTTGCCGCCGTCTGGTTTTTAGGACAACGCCGCGCCGCACAGCCGTGGTCTGTCATTAAACCCGAAGCCATTGAAGACCTCGTGACTTACGGCGCGATAGGTGTAATTCTCGGCGGTCGTATTGGCTACATTCTGTTTTATAACTTCAGCGCGTTTATCGACAACCCGCTGATATTATTCAAAATCTGGCAAGGCGGTATGTCGTTTCATGGCGGAATGCTGGGTGTGTTTGTTGCCATGTGGTGGTTTGCGAAAAAGCAAAACTGCACCGTCATGCAGCTCACCGATATTATTGCTCCGCTTGCGCCCATCGGTTTAGGTGCAGGGCGTATCGGCAATTTTATTAATGGTGAATTGTGGGGCAGAACGACTGACGTACCGTGGGCGATGGTATTTCCCACAGGTGGTGAATTCGCACGTCACCCCTCCCAACTCTACGAAGCCTTTTTAGAAGGTCTGGTATTGTTTGTCATTATGTGGATTTATACCAGCAAACCACGCCCCACTATGGCGGCAACTGGCTTAGCCGTATTGCTGTACGGCTGTTTTCGCTTTTTTGTCGAATTTTTCCGTATGCCTGACGCACATCTGGGTTATCTGGCACTTGATTGGGTAACGATGGGGCAAATACTCTCTACCCCCATGATTATCATCGGCGCGTTAATGGTTTATTTTGCTTATCATCGAGCCGAGAAAGCATAATGGCGGCACACTACCTCGGCCTGTTAAACGACATTCTTACCAATGGCGTACAAAAAGGCGACCGCACAGGCACAGGCACATTATCCGTCTTCGGACGGATGTATCGTCATGATTTAAGCACAGGATTTCCGTTACTCACCACCAAAAAACTGCACATCAAATCCATTATTCATGAATTGCTGTGGTTTTTACAAGGTGGTACCAACACGCGCTATTTGAATGAATACGGCGTAACGATATGGGATGAATGGGCGACTGACACAGGCGAACTAGGGCCGATTTACGGCGCACAATGGCGCGCGTGGCGCGGTGAAGATGGTCAAGTTATCGACCAAGTCGCTGAGTTAATAGCAGGTATAAAAGCTAATCCCAACAGCCGCCGCCACATCATCAACGCATGGCACGTCAACTACCTGCCCGATGAGCGCAAAACCGCCGCCGAAAATATCGCCGCAGGTAAAATGGCACTCGCGCCCTGTCACGTCATGTACCAGTTTTGGGTCGCTAACGGTAAACTCAGTTGTATGCTTACCCAACGCTCCGCTGATTGTTTTCTGGGCGTACCGTACAATACGGCATCTTTGGCTTTCTTAACCCACATCGTCGCGCAACAATGCGACCTAGATGTAGGCGACATCGTCCACAGCTTTGGTGATTTACACTTGTACAACAATCACTTAGAACAAGCGAAGCTACAACTGTCACGCACGCCGCACGACTTGCCAACCTTGGTATTAAAACGCAAACCTGATTCTATTTTTGACTACCAGTTTGACGATTTTGAAATAGTTGGTTATGAGCCGCATCCTGCTATAACCGCCGCAATTTCAATTTAAAATAGTAGTACGGAGTACAAACCTAGATTTGTACTCCGCCACTTAAATGCCTCTATATCCTGAGGTAATCGGATAACGTCTATCGCGCCCAAACGCTCTGCTGGTAATACGAATACAGGGCGGCGACTGGCGACGTTTATATTCATTTCTATCCACTAAACTAATCGCCCTTGCCACATCTTCGCGTTTAAAACCTGCGGCAATAATCTCCTCGGCAGATTGGTCCTGCTCCACATAACGCTCTAAAATCGGATCTAAAATCTCATAAGGCGGCAGTGAATCGGCATCGACTTGATCGGGTGCGAGTTCAGCGGATGGAGGACGGGTAATGACACGTTCTGGAATCACGGCAGACAAGCTGTTGCGATAATTGGCAAGGGCATACACCAGCAATTTAGGCACATCTTTAATCGGCGCAAAACCGCCCGCCATATCGCCGTATAAAGTTGCATAACCCACGCTCATTTCACTTTTATTGCCCGTAGTCAGCAGTAACCTGCCCTGCTTATTGGACATTGCCATTAAAATTACGCCACGACAACGCGCCTGAATATTTTCTTCGGTGGTATCTTTTTTTGTGCCTGCAAAAATATCAGCCAACATTCCTGTGAACGCATTCACAGCAGGTTCAATAGGTACGATGTGATAATGCACACCCATTGCATCGGCTTGTAATACGGCATCTTCATTGCTCATGTCTTGCGTGTAGCGCGATGGCATTAACACGACTTCTACTTTATCCGCACCCAGCGCGTCAACAGCTAACGCTAACACCAACGCCGAATCAATGCCACCTGATAAGCCTAAAATCGCGCCAGAAAAACCGTTTTTACGCACATAATCTTTAACGCCCAGCACTAAGGCTTGATACACGCCTGCCGTTTCTTGGTATTGCGGCGCACAATGACTGGGAACAGGCAGTCCATCCTGAAATTCAATGACACTGAGTTGCTCTTGAAATTCGGCGGCTCTAAAGACAATCTCGCCGTCAGTATCAGCGACAAATGACGCACCGTCAAAAATCAGCTCATCCTGACCGCCGATTTGATTGACATACACCAACGGAATTTGCGCGGCTTTGATTTGCGCACAAATAACTGCTTCACGTTGGTTAACTTTGCCTGCATTGAAGGGCGAAGCATTCAGCGTTAATAACAGCTCCGCACCTGCCTGTTTGGTAGCGGTAATAATGCCGCCTTGCCAGACATCTTCGCAGATAGTCAGTCCGATAAACGTGCCGTTAAATTCAAATACACAGGGCTGTGTGCCTTCAGCAAAATAGCGTTGTTCGTCAAATACGCCGTAATTGGGCAGGGCTTGTTTACGATAAGTTGCGAGTGTCACGCCTTGATGCAGTACGACCGCACTGTTGTACAGGTGTTCGCCATCGTATTCAGGAAAACCTACGACGATGGCAATGTCTTTTACCTGTTCGGCGAGGTTATAAATGGCGTTATTGGCAGCGGCGATAAAGTCTTTACGGAGTAATAAATCTTCTGCGGGATAACCTGTCACGGTCAGTTCAGGGAATAGGACAATGTCCGCACCCATCTCACGCGCAGCGTGTGCCGTATTGATGATGTGCTGGACATTGGCGGCAATGTTGCCGACTAAAAAATTGATTTGAGCAATAGCGATTTTTAGTGATGACATAAAGGTTACTTAAAATAAGAGTGGTGACTTATTTAAGTGTAACCTAAGCGCGTCAGCAATTAAGAAAAAATATAAACGGTTGTGCCTAACGCGCCAAACATCAGTATTGCTTTAATCCATGCTTTGACCCTAGGTGTACGGTAGAATGCTTGCGCCATTTCATAGCCGCGCAGAGCAGCAAAATAGACTTTGCGAGCAACATACCATGTCAAATAGCCCATCAGGATACAAAAACTATAAAACAGGGTAACTTGTGCTTGTCGGGCTGAAAAACCAAAAGCCGCTTCCAGAAAATGCTCCAGCGCAGACTCAATCACTTCCAGTAATAAATGTAGACAATGTCCGATAAGCGCTAACAAAGTATCACCAAATAACAGCAGAATAAAAAATGCACCTATGTAACACGTTGTTTTTTTGTGCTGGTAACAAAGGGCTTTCAGATGTGCAAAAAATTGGGCTGACATAATATAGACTCTCAAATTTATTTACGTTGGAGGGTTTCGACCATGTGGTCAGATTACGCAGGTGTCATCATAAAAACTGACTTCACCCGTTGTTATATTGTGAGTACCACCCACAATACCTATCGTGCCTGCTTCAATCATTTCTTTTAAAATCGGGCTGCGTTCCATAATGGCGTGTACGGTTCTTTTGACATTAATAGTAGCCACTTTTTCCACGAAGTCACTGTTATCTGAATTGCGATTTTCAGTGATGGTTTTTTCATCATAAACAGCAGGCTGTATTTTGCTTAACAATGCAGTCAAATTTCCCATTTCCACATGATCGCACGCGCCTTTTATCGCACCGCATTTACTGTGTCCTAGTACCACGATAATTTTAGACCCTGCTACTTTACAACCGAATTCCATGCTACCTAAAATATCTTCATTGATAATGTTGCCTGCAATACGGATACTAAAAACATCGCCCAAGCCTTGATCAAAAATCAGTTCCACCGACGTACGCGAATCGATACAGCTTAAAATGACGGCAAACGGATGTTGCCCATCGGAGGTTTCATTGGCTTGTTCCAGCAGATTACGATTAACTTTTAAATTATTGACGAAGCGTTTATTGCCTTCTTTTAACAAGGATAACGCCATCGCAGGGGTAATGGCGGCTTGCATTTCTTTGTTTAAGGTTTTCATAATTAAGTCACTTTTGGATTTTTAAGTGTAAAATAGCGACACTTCTTTATAAAGATAGTATCACTATCATTTTAAATTACAAAGCTATTAATTATTTTTTTGTAGAAACAGGCTGGATGGTTATAACGATGGAAATAAAGTTACACATTACAATGAATGAGAAATTATTTCTCAAAAATCCAGAACAAACGGAACTGGGTAAAAAAATCATTCAGCACAGCATTCGATTGATTTATGACAACGGCTTTGAAGCCCTCACCTTTAAAAAACTGGCGGGGGATATAGGTACAACGGAGGCGGGCATTTATCGGTATTTTGAAAACAAGCACCGTTTGCTGATTTACATTGTGGCGTGGTACTGGAGTTGGCTGCAATATCGCGTATCCGTTCACACCAACAATATTTACGACCCTGTTATCAAGCTGAAAAAAGTCATTCAATTATTGGCAACCACCGTAGATGACGAGATTAAAACCAGCTATGTAGATGAAACTATTTTGTATCAGATTATTATTACCGAAGGCTCTAAAACCTATCTGACCAAAAAAGTCTCTGAAGATAATAAAGATAGATTATTTAAACCTTACAAAGATTTGTGTGCTGTGATTGCTACGATAATTTCAGCGTGTAATCCAAACTACCTTTATCCAAAATCATTGGCATCCACCCTTATTGAAATGGCACATTTTCAGGCTTTTTTTATGAAAAACCTGCCTTCACTGACTGATTTTGGGGCTAATCAGAATGAGGCAGACATTGCGTTGTTTCTGGAAGATTTGGTATTTTCCAGTCTATCACGGCAAATAAATCCGCCAGTCCATACCGCCTAACACCTTGCTTTTGCCGCCGTCCAGTTTACCTCCCAGCAGGTTGATGATTTCATTGACCACGCTGACCCCGATACCATGACCGTGTATATTTTCATCCACGCGCGTACCGCGTTTTAAAATCTGGTTGAATTGTCCGACGGGAATACCTGCACCGTCATCTTCAATGTGCAGCAACAGCGAATAATTACGGCGGTCTTTGCGAGGATTGAGTTCAATACTGACTTTAACGCGCTGATTGCACCATTTACAGGCATTATCCATTAAATTACCGACAATTTCATACACATCGCCTTCTTCGCAATACACAAAGCAATGGTCGGGAATAGTGATGTCAAACTGGATGTTTTTATCCAGATAAACCTTGCTCAGTGAGGCGTGGATTTTATCAATGACGGTACAGACATCAATGTGTTTAATCACTGTGTGTTCCACTTTCACGGAAGCGCGTTGCAGTTGATAAGTGATAATCTCATCCATGCGGGTGATTTGCTCATTCACCGTGTCTTTCTGGTCGTTAAAATTTTCGGTACAGCCGCGTAAAATGGCTAAAGGCGTTTTTAAACTGTGGGCTAAATCGGCGAGGTGATGCCGATGCCGCTCCAGACGCACCCGCTCATGGGTGATAAACGCATTGAGATTACTGACAATGCCTTGTAATTCGGTGGGATAGTGTCCGCTTAACCGTTCTTTTTTACCTTCGTCAATCGCTTCTAAATCCGAAACAATGCTGCGTAACGGCTTTAAACCAGCATGCAATACCAAAAAGCGCACCACCAGTAATGCCAAACCCAATAGCGTCATGGATTGCGTTAAGGATTCATTGAGTTTATCGAGTTGGGTGCTGGCAAATAATTCACCTTCGCTCACGGTCAACGTGTAATCGCTGTCCTGATTATCCGCATTTTTCAGCATCAGGCGTTTATGCAGGACATAACGCCGCTTGCTTTTACTGTCATCTTTTAAAAAAAATGCCTGATCGCGACTCAAATCATCGGGAGGTTTAATATGCGGCAGGTTTTTATCCACCGATGGCGACCGCCATATTTCTTTCTGCTCATAACTGACAAATCCATAGACATCCGCCGCCGCATCACCGAACCGCCCTTCACGAAAATATTCAGGCATTTTGAATTTAGTGGTTTCATTCGACTGCGCAACCGCTTCTTTCACGTCTTTTTCAAAACCACTTATGAAGGTTTGCAATCTATCGTTAGCGAAACCTTCGATAACGACATAATCAAACGTCAATACCACCAACGTGAAGAACGCGATTAATACCAGACATTCAGACAGAAACAGCCGCAGGGTGATGGATTTAGGAAACATAATCAGGAATCAACAAGGATGGAATAACCGCGATTACGCGCGGTGGCAATCGGGTTACGGGTTGAATCGGGGTCGATTTTTTTCCGTAAGCGTCCGATAAACACTTCAATCACATTACTATCACGGTCTAATTCTTCGTCATAAATATGCGCCGCCAAGGTGGTTTTGGAAATCCATTTGCCTTTGTGAAACAGCAAATATTCCAATACCTTGTATTCATACGCTGTGAGTTCTATTTTTGCATCCAGCACAAACACTTCCTGTGCCACTGTGTTAATGGTTATATCGCCATGCGTCAGCACAGGATTCGCCACGCCGACTGAGCGACGGATAAGCGCGTTGATACGCGCCAGTAATTCGGCATATTCAAACGGCTTGGTAACATAATCATCCGCACCCGCATCCAAACCTTCGACTTTTTCCTGCCAGCTGATACGCGCGGTTAAAATTAAAATTGGCACTTTGACTTGATGCTGACGCAGGTGTCTAATCAGTTCGATACCTGAAAAATCAGGCAAACCGACATCAATAATCGCGGCATCAATCGGGTATTCTTTCGCCATGTATTCGCCGTCGGTGGCGTTATGGGCGACATCAACCGCAAAGCCTTTATCGACAAAATAGCGGCGCAGTTGTTCACAAATCAGTTTTTCGTCTTCGACGATGAGGATACGCATGATAATTCCGTGGGTTTCAGTGGGTTAATCGGCTACTAATCACCGATGAATCTTTCGTAGCCTCTTCGGGCATTCTGGTCTTGCCGCCATCTCTCATAGTTTGCATCGGCTTGTTCCTGTGCGGCTTGCGCCTGCCTGCCCCTATCAATATTATACTGGTCAATAAAACCTTGCGTCTGCGCAGGGGTGAGGCGCATCTGAACGCCACCATTTCCATAATAATTATTTGCTGGATACCCTGAGTACTGAGGATAATATTGCGCCTGTGGTTGTGATTGCGACTGCCCGCCCATTGATGGATTGTTATAGTGCCTTGTATCGTCAATAAACTGTTTTGATGCGCGTTCAGAGGCGTAGTATTGCTGCATTTCGTTGGCATGGGAGTTTTGTTTTGCCATTTCTGCACTATTACGTTTAGCAATATCGGCATTCCGTTGGTCTACCGCATTTTGTCTCTGCGTGGGCGAGTATTGCGCTCGATAGCGGCTATCCGAAAAAGAACGACTGGTTGGAGAATCCTGCCATTTTTCTGTAGCCGACAGGTCGTAATATCCACCCGCCATCACCACGGATGACCCAGTTGCCAATAACAGCATAATTAAGATTTTCATTTTGATATTTCCATAATGATACAGACAGTGCCTATCATTAAGCACCCATTGGCTACACTATCGCACATTGTCTGTGAATGGAAACTGAATAAAGCGAAAACCTAAGGAAAATAAGTCGCTGGTTTTGGTTTTGGCACGTTTGCGGCTTTTTCTTGTTCAACTATCCAGCCGCCGCCCATTGCCAGATACAAATCAATAGCAGATTTAAAAGTATCGGCGCGGGCAGTAGTCAGTTCAATTTGCGCATCAAATAATTGTCTTATCGCATCCAGTTCGACGAGGTAATTAACATAACCTTCGTCATAACGCACTTTCGACAGGTGGTAATAGTTTCTGTTGGCTGTCACGCGGTCGGCTTGCTTATCTTCTTGCTGCCCAGTTTTTATCAAACTGATTAGCGCGTTTTCAAATTCGCTAAAGCCAGTAATAATAGTTTTCTTGTAGTTAGCTAACGCGGCTTGTTGTACCGCTTCGGCGGCACGCACTTCGCCTGCTATTTTGCCAGCGGTAAAAATGGGCGTGACGACCGCCGAACCGATAGTCCAAAAATTCGCACCAGGTGTAAATAAACCAGCTACTTGGGTACTAATCTGCCCGACATTACCTGTCAGGCGAATGTTGGGGAAATATTGCGCCCGTGCCACGCCGATTTGCGCATTAGCGGCAATCAGTTGTTGCTCGGCGCGGGCAATATCGGGGCGGCGTACCAATAAATCAGACGGCAAACCAGCGGGAACGGCGGGTAATTTTAGTTTATCTATTGGTAAGCCGCGTTCAATCGTTCTAGGATTTGAGCCTAATAACACCGCCAAGGCATTTTCAGTCAGTGCGACTTGTTGTTCATAGAGTGGAATTTGCGCACTGCGGCGTTGATATTCCGAGTCGTTTTGCTGTACTTCTAAATTAGAGATATAACCTTCTGTGAACCTCAGCGTATTAATGCGTAAGCCTTCTTTAAGCGAGGCGACGGTTTCTTTAGTGATTTCCAGTTGCTTGTCTAACTCACGCAATTTGACGTAGGTTTTTGCCACTTCACTGACTAGCGTTAACATAACAGCTTGTTGCGTGGCTTCTTGCGCGAGTAAGTCGGCTAATGCAGCTTCGTTAGCGCGTCTTAACTCGCCCCAAATATCAATTTGCCAGTTCATGCCGCCACTTAAACTCACCTGATCGTCTGCGCCAGGACTCACGATGCTAGGATTACCCGTTTGCGCGTTATATGAACCTGTAAACTGCGGAAATAAATTAGAACGGGTCGCGCCATACAAGCCCATGTATTGATCGACACGCGCCACCGCGATTTTTAAATCATAGTTGTCTTGAATGGCTAGCTCTATTAGACGATTCAAGACAGGATCGCCTAGCTGTTTCCACCATTGGCTGTTGGTGGTGTTTTGGGTATTTGCTTTATTACGCCACTGTTTTGGTGTATCAATCTCAGGTTTTACATAGTCTGGCCCGACAGTACAGCCTGATAGCAACGCGGCGATAGAGACAGCTAACAATTTATTCATGATTGGTTTCCTTGTTCAGCGTTATCGGGGCGGCTTTACGATGGGTTATTCTTTCAATGAAGTAAAAGCTCAGGGGAACAAGAAATATGCCAATCATTGAAGCTGCCGCCATACCACCAATAACGGCAAAGCCGATAACTTGCCGTGATAACGAGCCTGCACCCGTGGCTAAGGCTAAGGGAACACAGCCTAAAATAAAGGCAAAACTGGTCATTAAAATAGGACGTAGTCGTAATTTCGCGCCTTCCAATGCGGCTTCCACTAAAGGTTTGCCTTCTTCTACGCCCATTTTGGCAAATTCAACGATTAAAATCGCATTTTTTGCGGATAAACCAATCAGCATGACCAAGCCAATTTGCGCGTAAATATTGTTTTCATAACCCCCCATTTTCAGGGCAAAAAACAACCCAAAAACCGCAACGGGGGTGGTGAGCAATACACTAAACGGTAATGACCAGCTTTCGTATTGTGCTGCTAAAATTAGAAATACGCATAGCAAGGCAAAAGCAAAAATAACCGACGGCGGTACACCTTGTTTGGCGATGAACGATTGATAACTCATACCGATATAGTCATAACCCATGTCGCTGGGCATGGTTGCGGCGAACACTTCTTCCATTGCTTTCATGGCTTGATCTTCACTGTACCCCGTGTTGGCGGATGCCATAATTTGCGCACTGCGATACAAGTTGTAGCGCATGGTAAATTCAGGGCCTTCGATACTTTTTATCGAGGTTAATGCCGATAACGGCACGGTCGAGCCACTGTCATTACGCACATAAAACTGCCCTAGCTGATCCGTCGTGGTGCGATACTCGCCTTCTGAGGCGAGATAAACCTGCCATTGTCGCCCAAAGCGGTTGAAATAATTGATGAAACCACTACCCATGTAATACTGCAAGGTTTGATAAACATCGGTTAATTTCACGCCTTGTTTAATGACTTTGTCTTGGTCAACTTCTACAAATAACTGCGGCACACTGGGAATAAAAGTGGTAAATACCCGCGTGAGTTCAGGGCGTTCGCTGGCGGCTTTCATGAATTTTTGGACGTTTGCAGCCAAAAAAGCAACATCTTTACCTGCGCGGTCTTCGAGAACAAAACTAACCCCGCCTGACGTACCGACACCTGGAATAGCAGGCGGTGGAAAGACCATCGCAACACCACCCGATAGTTTTGATAGCTCTTTATTAATGTGTTGTTTAATCGCTGTGTATTGTTCTTCAGGCAGTTTGCGTTTATCCCAGTCTTTCAGGGTAATAAAGAAAAAGGTGTTGTAAGTGGTGTTTGCCTGACTGAGTAGATTGTAACCCACCACCGAGGACACATATTCCACCCCAGCGGTATTTTGAATAATCTCTTCTGCCTGTTTTGCTATCTCGCTGGTACGTTGAAAAGATGCGGCGGTAGGCAATTGCAATGCCCCATAGAGATAACCTTGGTCTTCATCAGGTAAAAACCCTGTTGCGATACTGCCACCCAAACTACCCGCCATAAACGTAAAGCCTGCCAATAATGCCAAGCCTAAGACCATGCGTCTTATTAACACACCGCACACGCCCACATAGCCATCAGTTATGCGTCCAAACACGCGGTTGAAGCCATTAAAAAAGCGTTGCAATAAGCTATCGGAGTGGGTTTTGGGTTTTAATAACAACGCACACAACGCTGGCGTTAAAGTTAAGGCGTTAAATGACGACAGAAACACTGATATAGCAATAGTAACCGCGAACGGCTGATAAATTCTGCCTGTAATGCCAGGGATAAACGCAGTCGGTACGAATACCGCTATTAACACCAAAGTGGTGGCAATGACTGGCCCTGTTACTTCTTCCATTGCTTTCAGGGTTGCGTCTTTCGGCGATAAGCCCTTTTCAATGTGATGCTCAACGGCTTCCACCACCACAATCGCATCATCAACCACTAAACCAACGGCAAGCACTAAACCAAACAGTGACAAGGTATTAATGGAAAAACCAAACAGCGGGAACACAGCAAACGTGCCGACCAATGACACAGGGATAGCCAGTAACGGAATTAATGTGGGTCGCCAGCCTTGTAAAAACAAATACACCACAATAATAACCAGTACGATGGCTTCAAACAGGGTATGTTTTATGTCATCAATCCCTGCGGTGACGGCTAAGGTGGTATCGAGAGCAACAGCATATTCCAAATCAGCAGGGAAGCTTTTTTTAAGATTCTCCATGACTTTTTTCGCGCCCTCGGCTGCCTCTAGCGCGTTACTACCCGGTAATTGATACAGAGCAATTAAGGCGGTGGGCTTACCATTGAGGCGACTGGATACTGAATAATTTTGCGCTCCTAATTCAATACGCCCGACATCTTTAAGGCGCACTACCGAACCCGATTTATTAATACGCAACACGATATTGCCAAACTGTTCTTCGGTAGACAATCGTCCTTGTGCGCGTAACGCATAAGTAAATTCTTGTCCTTTGGGTATCGGTTCACCACCCACTTGTCCTGCGGGATTAACGGTGTTTTGCGCCTGCACGGCATTAACAATTTCAGGAATGGTAATATCCATTGCCGCGAGTTTGTCAGGCTTAACCCAAATACGCATCGCATATTGACCTGCGCCAAACACCGACACCGTGGCAATGCCTTTAACACGCAATAATTGATCGTTGATATTAATATAAGCGTAATTGGCTAGAAAAACGTTATCGTAAGTGCCTTTAGGTGAAGACAAAGCAAATAACATCAGCGGCGAAGTCGTTGATTTTGCGACCGTTACGCCTTGACTATTCACCGCAGGCGGCAGTTGTGAGGCGGCTTGTGATTGCCGCATTTGCGTTAAAATCTGATCGGTATTCGCCTCGGTTTCTACCCCGAAATCCACCCGCAGCGTAGTCGAACCGCTGTTAGTATTAATGGAATACATATACGTCATATTATCCACGCCTGACATTTGCTGCTCTATCGGCGTGGCAACCGCTTGTTCCATGGTCAGCGCGTCTGCACCAGTGTAGTTAGCAGTGACTTGAATTTCAGGCGGTGCAAGATTGGGAAACAGCGCGACGGGCAAGCCCGTCATAGCAACCAGCCCCATAATGACCATCAAAATGGCAATCACTATCGCCACAATCGGGCGATTAATAAAAAACTTAGACATGAATTACTCCGCCTTAGCTGTGTAAGGTGTGGGCTGTACTTTCATACCATCACGCACTTTCTGCCCACCTTCCGCAATCACCCGCTCGCCAAGTTTTACACCTTCTTTAACCACCACTAACTTACCACTGCTTTGCCCCAGTGTGACGGTACGCATTTCAACTTTATCTTCCTTATTAACAATAGCCAACTGCGTCGCGGTTTGTAACTGCATCACCGCTACTTGAGGCACTAATAAACCCGACTCAGTGTCTACATTAGCGCGAATTCTGGCATACATCCCCGGACGTAACACATTATCTTTATTAGGAAACAGAGCCGCTATTTTAATTGTCCCCGTGCTGACATCAACCGCACGCCCCGCAAAGAAGAACTTACCGCTGTAGGAATAAACGCTGTTATTTGCCAGTTTTAATTCCAGCGGAACAGGCTCATGGTTACCATTTTGTTTGCGTTCAGCAAAATGCAAATATTGTTGTTCACTTAAACCGATATACGCACGAATCGGATCAACTTGTGAGACCGTGGTCAGTTCATTATTAGCATTACTTGGGCCAACTAAATCACCCATCTGCGTTTTGGATACCCCCGCAATACCGCTAATCGGCGAATAAATTTTGGTGAAGCCCAGATTAAGTTCCGCCGTATCGACTGCCGCTTGTGCCGCTAATACTTGAGCGTTAGCCGATGCCACCGCCCCAACTGCATTATCACGATCAAGCACACTCACCGCCTTTTCAGGTAATAAGCGTTTAATTCTATCCAAGGCAAGTTGATTGGTTTTCAGCACCGCTTGTTGTTGCGCTAGATTAGCTTTAGCTTGTGCCAATGCCGCTTGAAACGTGCGCGGGTCTATCTCATAAAGCAATTGGTCTTTCTTAACAAAATCGCCTTCTTTGTAATTTTGCTTAATTAAATACCCCGTGACTTGGGCATTAATAGTGGCATTCACCATACCATCCAGCGTGCCGACCCATTCTTCAAACACAGCAACATAGTCTTGTATCACTTCTGTCACTTTAACAGCGGGTATCATTGCGGGAGCTTGTTGGGGTGGTTCGCTACAGCTCAGTAATAACAGCGAGCCAATAAGCGTAAGATAAAAACGGGAGGCGGATAACGGGCGATTCTTTTTCATAAAAATACTCAAGTGAACGACACATAGTTGGATTATTACCCAGAGCGTTATAAATCGCAAACCTGATAAGGTTTTCTGACCTGTCATGCACATTCAAGTGCAAATTTATACGCACTTCCCTGACTGTTTCAGTTACTATTTCTACTGTTCTTTCAACTGCGAGATTTAAAATGCTAAATTCATTTATCTGGGGCTTGATTGCCACCTCCTCACTGGTTTTAGGTGGTTTTATTGGCGCGTGGTTTAACATTGGTCGGCGACCGCTTGGGCTGATTATGGCATTTGGCGCAGGCGTATTAATTTCTGCGGTTGCCTATGAACTGGTCTACGAAGCGGTAAGACTGGGCAAAGGTAGCGGCATGGGCGGGTTCGGAATTCTGACAGGTGCATTGACCTTCTTTTTCGCCGACTTACTCATCGATAAAATTGGTGCTAACCGACGTAAAGCGATTTCTGGCGTACATGAATCAAATCTGGCTGCACCTATTATCTTGGCAACTATTCTCGATGGTATTCCAGAATCTATTGTGATTGGCTTGGGAATATTAGCCGAAGGTAAAGTGAGTTTGGCTATGTTGGCAGCAGTATTTATTTCCAATCTTCCAGAAGCCATTGCAGGCACGTCAGGCATGGTGGCAGGCAAGTGGAGTCGAAAGAAAATTTTATTACTCTGGTTGATGATCGCGATTGTGTGTTCGTTCGCGTCACTGGCAGGTTACGCCCTGTTTGGCGATGCCTCGCCCTTAACGCTGTCATTCATTCAGGCATTTGCGGGCGGTGCCATTCTGGTAATGCTTGCCAACACTATGTTTCCAGAAGCCTATGAACACGGCGGAAAACTGGCGGGTATTTTTACGGTGTTGGGATTTTCCTGTGCGGTGTTTATTGTGTTACTGGAGCGTTCTACAAACATATAAGTTAAGCATGACTGCCAGTCCTTGAAAGACTGGCAGTCATTAAATATTGTCTAACGTAAAGCAGGGGTTTGTAACGCGCTATTAATTACATGAGCAAAAGACGCGCCCATTTTACCAGCGAGCTTGTCGAAGAACTCTTCTGACTCGGTAAAATTCACCAGACGATCTGCGCCAATCAAGTCTTTCGCCACCGAACTGTCACTGCCAAACGCATCAGCAACACCCAGTTTAACGCCCTCTTCACCTGTCCACACCAGACCTGAAAAGGTATCAGGGGTTTCTTTCAAACGATCGCCGCGCCCTTGTTTAACCGCCGTGATAAATTGTTGATGCACCTGATTAATCAAAGTCTGCATATATTGATTTTCATCGGGTTTAGGTGGTGAAAACGGATCCAGCATGGCTTTATGTGCACCTGCGGTAATCAACCGACGCTCTACGCCCAGCGTTTTCATGGTATCGACAAAGCCGAAACCATCCATAATGACCCCGATTGAACCGATTAAACTGGCAGGACTGACGAAAATTTTATCAGCGGCAGAGGCAATGTAATAACACCCTGAAGCGCATATATCACTGACCACGGCAACAATCGGCAAATTGGGATTGAGTTTTTTGATATTACGAATTTCTTCGTAAATATACGCCGACTGCACAGGACTGCCACCAGGGGAATTGGAATGTAAAATAATGCCTTTGGTATTTTTATCTTTTACGGCCGCGCGTAGGCTTTTAATGGTGCTTTCGGCATTGACTTCTTTACCTTCGGCAATCACGCCCACGATGTCAACCACCGCAGTATGATCTTTACCATCACCACCCATTCCTTTTTTCATATTGGGATATAAAGCGACACCCATTAATATAGCCAGATAGCCAAAAGTCAGTGCTTTAAAAAACACGCCCCAGCGTCTGGCACGAGTTTGTTCAGTAATTGCCGCAAGCGCGACTTTTTCCAGCACTTCGCGTTCCCAGCCGTCCGTTTTTGGTACATTATCTTGTGAATTGTCCACGTTGTTTACCTTAAATAAGCCAATAATTCCGTTGTGTGCGCTAAGCATAATAACGGTTCGTGCTGTTGCAGAACATCTTTTGAATGTGCGCCGCAAGTGACACCTACTACTAAAATGCGGGCGTTATTCGCCATTTGCAAGTCATGAATAGAATCACCAATCATCAATGTGCGTTCTGGTATGCAGTTTGTTACCTGCATAATCTCCAATAACATTTTCGGATCAGGCTTGGAAGCAGTTTCATCCGCACAGCGCGTGACCGCAAATAAATCTTCGGTCGCGGTTGCCTGTAAGGCATCCTGTAAACCGTGGCGAGTTTTACCTGTAGCCACCGCGAGCTGATAACCCGCCTGTTTCAGCTCTACCAACATCTCAATCACCTCAGGAAATAAATCGGCACGGCTGAGCTGTTTCGATGAATACTCCTGACTGTAATGCTGTACCAACTGCTCAAGCGTGTGGGCATCCGCATCAGGATGCAGGGTGGACGTGGCGTTTTGGATGTTTAAGCCGATAACATCCTTCGCCGCCTGCGTTTCGGGTATCGCACAGCCGCAACGTTCAGCGGCAGTCTGCAAGCAATGAGCAATCCAATCAATCGAATTAATCAGTGTGCCGTCCCAATCAAAAATCAATAAATCAAAGCGGTTGTTCATGTTTCAATAAGTGGTCTAGTTGAGGGGGTAAGGGAGCGGTGACCGCCATCGCGACACCTGTAACGGGATGCTGAAAGCGCAACACCTGCGCGTGTAAAAACATCCGCTTATAGCCTTTATGGCGAAAATGTTTATTGGCATCATCTTCGCCGTAACGCTCATCACCGACAATCGGATGCCCAAGACTAGCGGCATGAACACGAATTTGATGGGTGCGTCCTGTTTTTGGCGAGGCTTCCACCAACGTTGCCCCTGCATATAATTGCAGGCGACGAAACAAGGTTTCCGCGTCTTTACCTAACGGGCTGATAGACACCATTCGCTCACCGCCTTTCTGCACATTTTTCAACAATGGCGCGGTAACGATTAATTTTTTGCGCTGCCATTGCCCGACCAACAGCGCGACGTAGGTTTTATGAATGTTATTTTCACGAAACAACTCATGAAACAAGCGTAACGCACTGCGTTTTTTGGCAATCACCAAACAGCCCGAGGTGTCCTTATCCAAACGATGCACCAATTCTAAAAACCGCGCTTCAGGACGAATCAAACGCAAGCCCTCAATAATCCCCGAACTCACGCCGCTACCGCCATGCACCGCAAAACCCGCAGGTTTATTGATAATCAAAAAACCGTCATCTTCAAATAATACACTGTGTTGCAGCGCGTCTTTTAACCCTTGTGGAATATACGATTCTTCGCTGCGTTCAGCAACGCGCACAGGCGGAATACGGATAATATCCCCCGCCACTAAACGGTATTTAACATCCACCCGCCCTTTATTAACGCGCACTTCACCCTTACGGACAATGCGATAAATAAGGCTTTTAGGCACACCTTTTAAATGGGTCAATAAAAAATTGTCCAGACGTTGATCGCCATGATCTTCGTTAATCTCAACAAAAGTGACTTTAGGCGACTCGCCTTGTTGTTCATTGCTCATGCTAGGTCAATAAAAATAAAAACCGCCACTATAACCTATTCACAACTGACATTGAATCGGTTAATCCGCTTTACTACCAACAACGGTTTAAGAATTTTTAGTGATTACGGCGTTTTCTGTTTCAGCCTATTGACGGCGCAGAGCAAATTTTAAACGTCAACTTTGCTGTGCGGTTCTAACATGATTTTTAAATACGCTATTTCTTGTTTGAGATGGACGATAGTTTCGTCTTTATGGGAAATAATCAAATGCAGTTTTTGATTTTCAAAAGCCAGTTCTGTTGATGAATTAATGATAGTGCCACTATGGTTGTTATTATCACTTATTAAATAAAGATGCCGTTCACCAAAAGATAATAATTCCATTAAATCCACATCAAATACCTCCGCGATTTGTTCCATTTTTGGAATATAACTCTTAGTTTCTCCTCGTTCGATTTTTGAATATCCACTCACCGACATAGCCAGTTTTTCCGCCATTTCTTCCTGCGACCACGCTTTAGACACACGCATAAGGCGTATTTTTTCATGAACCTTCATAAAACCCTCCCAAATTAGCTAGAAAACAACACTGTTAGGCTATTGTAGCAAATTCTTGTCGGCTTAGAATGCTGTTCTGTAAGTTCTCAGCTTGCCATTGTTATTTTTAACTTTTTGAAAGGAATTTTTATGCCACCCGTACTATTTATCTTTGGATTATTTCCTGCCTACGCCTGTGACTGGAGGCTAAAAAATGAACAGTAATTTATCTAACAATCCAAATGGAAAAATACTTGAGGTAGCAGATTTCAGACGTTATGACTCCGATGAGTCAGATACTGGGTCATTTAAAAAATATTTTGGGATAGCTCTATTTCTGTTGAGCCTACTTTTATGTTTCGTTTTTTCACTATCATTGCTCAAAGGTTCGGGAGGAGCAGGAGTTGTATTTATAGCTTTAATAGGGATTGTAATAGGATTAAGAATGTACAATTCAGGTGTTCGAGCTATCAGAGATGCACAAACTGAATATAATATTCGGGAAGATACTAGAACTGCGGATGGAATAAGCCAAAACTACCTCATAAACTCTCAAAATAACACGCTCACTCTTCCTAATGCGACAGCACCATATTGTAAATTGTCTGATATTGATGCGGTCAACAAACGAGTAGAGTCCAGTAAAAGGCGAGAACGCTATTCAGAATATGTAAATGGTAAATTTAAAGAAAAACATAGAACGGTAACAGACTATACATATTATGTGCAGATAGTGGGGTCAGGCATTTCTAGTGACTTCAATTTTAAAGACCAAGGTGTTAGAGACTCTTTATATTCAAGTTTGAAAGTGGGTATAAAAGAGTCTAAGGATTTTTTTAGATAACCGTTTTTAAGGAAAAACCATGAATCAAACGCTTCAAGCAGGTGGAAATGTGTCTATTGATGCTTTTTCTGGCACGGTTACTGTTACCCATGATATTGACCCTAGACACGACATCAATTTGACCGCTTTTCTTCTGACAGAAGCGGGGAAAGTACAAGGCGATAGCAGTATTGTGTTTTTTAATCAGCCAAGAGACCCAAACGGTGCGGCGGGTTTTATTGTCCCTGTAGAATCAGCTAATACTAAAACCCATCGCATTGATTTTGACCTAAGCAAAATCCCCGCAGGAATCAGTAAAATTGCAGTCACTTTAACCGAAGACAATCGTAATACTTTTTCGACTGTTAGAAATCTTAAAGCAGAAGTAGGGGCAGCAAATGGAATTGTGCAACTAACTCCGAATAGTTTTAATACTGAAAACGGTATTATCGTATTGGAATTGTACATAAGAAACGAACAAGCCAAAGTAAGAGCCGTTTGGCAAGGTTTCGCGTCTGGATTAGACGGTCTTTGTCTGCATTATGGTGTTGAAGTTGAAGAAGAGCCTGCTAGTTCCTCCGAGTCATTATCTGCATCACCACCATCAATTTCATCCGAATCTTCATCACCTATAGCTGAATCGTCTGGAGTTATGAATCGGATACGGTCATTTTTAGGGTTTGAAACCCCAGAAGAGGCTAGAGAACGAACTAGAATGGCAGAAGAACAGATAAGGGCAGCAGCAGAAAGAAGAAGGAGGGAACAAATAGAAGAAGATATGGAAAAAGCGACCTATCTCATTGAGCAGCAAAGAAAAGCTGATGAGCGAAGAAATGCACTTATTGCTAAACATGGAAGTGCTGAAGTGGCAGACAAAATTATAAATAAAGAATTTTGGCAAGGGCAAACTAAAGAACAATTGAAAGATTCGCGAGGAACACCAGCCGATGTAGATCAAAAGGTGCTTAAAACAAAAACTAAAGAAATCTGGAAATATACTCAGATTGCAGCAAATCGATACGCACTAAAAATCACTCTTGAAAATAATTTAGTTGTTGGCTGGGAAGAACAGTAAATCTTTGCCGTTCACTATAGCCTCACTAATATTAATTTTAACAATGCAACCCGCACCTCAAAAGAGATAAAAAATGGATAAACCAGATTTCTCCACTGTAAAATCAACGTATTTAAAAGTAAGACAGGCGTGTGAATATATCTTAGGTTTTGAAGGATACGCAGATTCAGGTAATACATTACCTAGCAAAATTCTTTTTGAAAAAGTTAAAAACGAATTTCCCGATTATTTCTCTAATGAAATAGCAAATACCTTTTATCAATATTTATCTAATTCTGTTAGAGATAGCGAATCTAGTATCAATTGTTTAGGAAGACATAAAGGATATTATTTATCGACCATTGCCGCCGAAAAAATAGAGGAGTCAGAGTCCAGTGAAAATATTATTGCCGTAAATCTGGATGAAGGAATATCTTCAACAAGTGAATATGTTGGTCGTTCTACAAAAAGAAATCAAAAAGAAATTTTGCTGTATCCAATACTTGAAAGTTGGTTAGTAACACAAGGTTATCAAGCAAAAGATATTTCATCAACAAGAGCATTAGGAAAATGGGGAAACCCAGATGTCGCGGGGATTAACGCGCTCGATGCGTTTAATGGCTTATCTATTGAACTGGTAACAATAGAGGCGAAAACATCACTCGATAATTGGGAGGTATTAATATTCGAGGCAATATCTCATAGACGATTTGCAAATAGAGCCTATTTTGCATTTGCTCAACCAGAAGAGACGGCAAATAAAATTCCATCAGAAATGCGTTACTATGCCGAGCTATATGGTATTGGTATATTGGTTCTTTCTGTAGATGATACTAAGTATAAACAATTACATGATGGCGATTTATCTGAACCACTTAAGGCAGAAGATGTTGAAGTAATTGAGATATTTTCTGCTCCCTATAATTTTGTTCAGCCTAAATACCAATTAAAATTCTGTGAAGCCTTGGATATTTCTTGCTTAAAAAAGCTTTACCACTGGGGGAGGGCTGAAAAATAACGCGATAAGATGGGCTAACCATAACGCGATAAGATGGGCTAACCATAGGATGTGCTGAGGCACGAAGCGCATCGTTCGAGAAAATCCACGCGAATGATGCGCCTCCTATCGTCGGCACTTATATGGACTCCTCAATTATTGCAAGTATTAGTTTCATAATAATGTCATTCACAGAGATCAAGATTGCAGCCATATATTCGGTCTCATGGAGAGGTCTTGTTACCTCAGGACTCCTGATGAATCTATCCGCCTACTTTTAT
>JAUYBJ010000074.1 GCA_030693155.1 Methylococcales bacterium | reverse complement strand
TGATTGAATGCTTTTTCGGTAAAATCAAACATTACAGACGAGTGTTTTCCCGATTTGACAAGCTCGCCAGAAATTACATGGGCTTTATTCGCTTCGTTTCCGCACTCATTTGGCTACGATGAAATCTCAACAGAACCTAGGTTTTTAAAACCTATGAGGTCTTTTTTTGGTTACGCATGAAAAAGCCATAGTCCACGAAAAGCACGAAAGACACGAAAAATTAAAATCTGTCATTAGATGTTCACGTCATGCTGTGAATTCCGAATGATGGGTAGTTCAAACACCTATCAATACAGAAAAATCATTTCAAAAACAAATGGTTGGGTTGCTATAAGTAGCAATGAATAACAATGCGGTATAAAAACGACTGCCAGTCCTTTGAAGGACTGGCAGTCGTAGTTCTGAACACTTTTGCGCAACTACTTATTATTTTTTAATTTTTTTCGTGCTTTTCGTGCTTTTCGTGTCTTTCGTGGACAAAAAACGTGCTACATTTTTTCCCGCAATTTCAAAAACCGCTGATACCGTGTCATGGAAATGTCGCCATTTTCTGCCGCTACCCGCACCGCACAGCCTTTATCCTGTAAATGCCGACAATCATTAAACTGGCATTGATGAATAAACGGTTGAAACTCACGATAGCCGTAAGCCAAATCGGCTTCTGATAAACCCGCCAAACCAAAAATAGCCACCCCGGGGCTGTCGATTAAATCACCGCCTTCGGGCAAATGATACAAAGTCGCGGCGGTGGTGGTGTGTCTGCCGTGTTTGGTAATCGCGGACACGGTGTTGGTTTTTAAGTCTTTATCAGGAATCAGCGCGTTAGTGATGGAAGACTTACCCACGCCTGATTGCCCTGTGAGAATGCTCACTTGCGGTTTGAGTACCGCTTTTAATTCATCCAGCCCGTGCGCCGCTGTCGCACTGACGCGGTACAGCGCGTAGCCTTGTGCGATATAGGTTTGTAATTCCTGTTCGATGCTTTCAGAGGCGGGTAAATCGGATTTATTCAATATCAAAGCCGCGTTAATATTGAGATTTTCACAGATTGCCAGATATTGATCCACCAGCAAAAAATCACAGGCAGGTTCAACGGCGAACACCACAAAAATAGTGTCGATGTTCGCGGCAACAGGGCGGACTTTATCATTACGAGACGGTCGTGCCAGTAAGGAACGGCGCGGCAGAATAGTTTCAATACGTCCTTGATCGGGTGCGGATTGTGTCCACAACACCCGATCGCCGACGGCGACGGTTTCTAACCGTCGCAGAGTTTGACATAACACAATTTTATGGTCGTGTTCAACTGCGATACCTTGTCCTAAGTGGGCAATCACTAAACCTTCTAACGCCTCCATCAGGCTTTGGATTCAAGGTGTGCAACACGAATAGCGGCAGGCGGATGACTGTAATGAAACGCGGAATACAGCGGATCAGGTGTTAAGGTACTGGCGTTTTCTTCGTACAATTTCACCAAGCCGCTGATTAATTTACTGGCTTGTGCATGATTGGCGGCAAAATCATCGGCTTCAAATTCAAATTTTCGCTGAAAATACGCGCTAATCGGTTGAATGAAAAAGGTAAAACTGGACGACACCAGTATAAACAACAACAACGCCACCGCGTTGGATTTTTGCGCGACATCGACACCCAAGCCAGTGTAAAACCAGTCTTGACTAATCAACACCCCCAACACACCAAAACTAATCAGCGTCATAATGGAAGTTGCCACCAGCATTTTAACAACGTGTTTACATTTAAAATGCCCCAGCTCATGCGCCAGTACCGCTTCCAGTTCTTCATCATCCAACGACGCAACCAGATTATCAAAAAACACGATGCGTTTATTATTGCCTATCCCCGTGAAATAAGCGTTACCGTGTCCAGAACGTTTTGAACCATCCATGATAAAAATGCCTTGGCTATTAAAACCGCAACGAGTCAACAAGCCCGCGATGCGGTCTTTTAACGCGCCGTCTTCCATCGGCGTGAATTTATTAAACAACGGCGCAATCAGGGTAGGGTATAACCAGCTCATCAATAAGGAAAAACTGATTAAAATGCCCCATGCCCACAACCACCACGATGAACCGACCGCATCAATCACCCACAAAATCAATGCCAACAACGGCAAACCAATTGCCGCCCCTAAACCCAGTTGCATCACATGGTCTTTAATAAATTGTTGCGTGGTGCTTTTATTGAAGCCGAATTTTTCTTCAATCACAAACGTTTGATACCAGCCACTAGGCAGCTCTATCAACGTCATAAGCAGAAAAATAGTCGCCGTCGCCGCAACGCCCGCCACTAACGACGAAGATATTACCGACCCCCAAAAGCTGAATATCGCATTAATCACCCCGCCCAAAGTGAGCAGTAATAACGCAATAATACTGACGATGCCATCAATCTGCCCCAGCTTGCCTTTTTCCAGCGTATAGTCAGCGGCTTTTTGATGCGCTTCTAAAGAAATAGTGTTTTTAAAGGCTTCAGGAACCGCATCACGGTGCGCCGCAACGTACAAAGACTGGCGTTTAGCCAACCAAAATTGAACACCAGAAGACAGAGTCAGCGCGGCTAAAAACAGGAGTGTAAAGCTATTCATAAATAAATTCAGTGGTTAATCAAAAGATAGCGCAATGCTACACTAACCGCGCTGGTTAATACAATGGGGTCAATGGTTGTGCATTTAGTTCCACGCGCCGCGTGAGAATTCATGCAGACCACTCTACTGTCTATTATTTAACATAGCGTTGTGGCAACGAGAAAAACTGATGTTAATTAGTTCTCGGCTATAATCAACCTTTCGCGCCCTCAAATAATAACAAGCAGGTTACATGGCAAACATCCGCACCCATTACGATAATTTAAGAGTCGCACGAAACGCGCCCGATAGCGTTATCAAAGCCGCTTATAAAGCCCTTTGCCAAACTTATCACCCTGATAAATTCCAAGGCAGTAATGCAGAAGCCAATCGGATTATGAAGCTGATTAATACCTCTTATGCGGTATTAATAGACCCTGTTAAACGGGCAGAACATGATGCTTGGATTCAAGCGCAAGAAACCGAAGCTAATCAACCGCGTGAAAAAGCAACTTTCGGCGAAACTGGCGAGGCAACTGAGCAAACTTATCAAAAGCAGGAAACCAAGCAAGAAACCAAGTGGAAATACACCCCACCACCCACAGAACCTGAACCACCCGAAGCCGATACTTCACCTCATAAATGGCGGCGTTATTTTGCTCGACAGCTTGATTTTTTCATTTTCAATTTATTACTGCTCATTGTTCTTTTTGTTTGGTTAGCCACAAACCAGCCATTACCGAGTGTAATAACTAATTCTAACTTATCCTCAGACGAGCAAATTGGTTTGTGGATTATTGGTAGCTCATTTTTTGCGGTTATTTTAGAATTTATCTGTCTTTCAATTTTCGACACAACCATAGGTAAAGCGTTATTTCGTTTACGGCTAGTCAGTGATAACAGTGAACCTAAATACTGGAGACGCAGTGTGGCTGTGTGCTTACAAGGTATGGGGGCAGGGATTCCTTTTCTATCAATGATTTTTATGTTGAAAGCTGCTGAAAATTTAAAGAAAAATGGTCAAACCACATGGGATAGGGATACAGGTTTTAATGTAGAAGCTAAACCACTTGGCATTCTGCGCGGTGCATTATTAACAGTATTAATGCTGTTTGTACTTGTGGCTTATAGCATTATTGGGAAAGTTGAAAAGGATATTGCATTTAACCAACAATCAAAGCAACAAGTTCAGGTTGTGCAAAATACTACGCCATCAACTGCTGAAATAAATTGTATTGGCGACTGTACTAATGGACAAGGAAAATACACTTATGCAGATGGCGAAACATATTCAGGCGATTTTAAAAATGGTATTCGTGAAGGACACGGAACAATTACTTTGACAAATGGCGATAAATACTCTAGTGAATTTAAAGATGGTATGCCGAATGGACAAGGAACAATTACTTTGACAAATGGCGATAAATACGTTGGTGAATATAAAGATGGTAAGGTAAATGGTCAAGGAACATATATTCATGCAAATGGCGATAAATACGTTGGTGAATATAAAGATGGTGTGAGAAATGGACAAGGAACATATATTTCTGCAAATGGCGATAAATACGTTAGCGATTTTAAAGATGGTAAGGCAAATGGTCAAGGAACAGAGACTTTAGCAAATGGCGATAAATACGTTGGCGAATATAAAGATGGTGTGAGAAATGGACAAGGAACATATATTTATGCAAATGGCGATAAATACGTTGGTGAATATAAAGATGATAATATGAGCGGTCAAGGAACATTTACTAAGGCAAATGGAACAATACAAAGTGGTCTATGGGAAAATTATAAATTTGTTAAATAACCCAACATAAGGAATGTGTAACGCGATAAGATGCGCTACATAGGATGTGCTGAGGTACGAAGCGCATCGTTCGAGAAAATCCACGCGAATGATGCGCCTTTTATCGTCGGCACATATATGGACTCCTCAATTATTGCAAGTATTAGTTTCATAATAATGTCATTCACAGAGATCAAGATTGCAGCCATATATTCGGTCTCATGGAGAGGTCTTGTTACCTCAGGACTCCTGATGAATCTATCCGCCTACTTTTAT
>JAUYBJ010000160.1 GCA_030693155.1 Methylococcales bacterium | reverse complement strand
ATCCATCCCTATCGCCGCCCGACACTGCCTTTCTGTTTTTAAATCAGATAATCCCAATTTCATAGCCGTTTATTAGTCCTGTTTTATTGATAATAGTAATTATCTATTCTTATTTATTCTGGTGCAACAAGTCTAATATATAACCGCAATCACATTTTTCTGCTGAATCAACTGAAATAGAATCACATAGTGGGCAATTCATAATTCTTACTCCTTAAAGGGTACTATAATTTATGATGGAGCAGGTAGCCCAGATGGAGCGTAGCGGAATCTGGGATTTGTTTATTGCCAAAGTTAAATAATCAAGCTACTTTATTTTCATAATGCAATTGCTGTTGTTCTGCTAATTTTTTATGAATATTACTAGGACTTAATTCCAAACCATTACGCCAGCATAACGCGCCCAATTCTAAAAAGAATTCTTTAAAATAGGTTTCATTATCTAAAGGCTTTACTAATTCTGTTTGTCTATCAATCAAGGGCTGTAAATCATAATCGCCGAATGAATTATCCGAAAAATACAAACGCAAAATCCGTTGCTGTAGATACTGTGCTTGAATAATTTTAATCATTATCAGCTCCTGCAATACGTTGTAATGGTTTTAATTCGATAGCATACTGCCAATCAATTAATAATTCTTGTTGATGTTCTTTTGCCCATTCGCGTACTAACTTAACCGCTTTATTGGGTAATGTGCCTGCTAAAAGTTCACCGCTTTCAATTGCCATTAAGGCTTGATGACCTTGGTATTCAATATGAAAGTGTGGCGGGTTATGATCATCATGGTACATACGAATATAAATACCAAAGAAATAGGAAATAACGGGCATATTATTTTATAAAAATTCATTAAACCTGCGAGGTTTTAAAAACCTCGCAGGTTTGGTTTATCACGCATTCATCAATTCAATAAACTCATCAAACAAGCCTTCGACATCGTGTGGGCCGGGGCTGGCTTCGGGGTGTCCTTGGAAGCTGAACGCAGGGCGATCAGTGAATTTTATGCCTTGTAGGCTGCCGTCAAATAGTGAGCGGTGCGTGGCGATGACGTTGCTTGGTAAACTGGCTTCATCGGCAGCGAAACCATGGTTTTGACTGCTAATCATGACGCGACCTGTGGCAATTTCTTGTACAGGGTGATTTGCGCCGTGGTGTCCGAATTTCATTTTTTCAGTTTTCGCGCCACTGGCTAGGGCTAATAATTGATGTCCTAAGCAAATACCGAACACGGGGATTTTAGTTTCTAAAATCGTTTTGATGGCTTCAATCGCGTAAGTACAAGGTTCTGGATCGCCCGGTCCATTAGAGAGGAATACGCCGTCTGGGTTCATTGCCAATACGTCAGCCGCTGGAGTTTGTGCAGGAACAACAGTGACGCGGCAACCACGATTAGCAAGCAAACGCAGGATGTTGCGTTTAATGCCGAAGTCGTAGGCGACAACGTGTTTAGTTAGGTTTTCCGCTTCAACGTGACCAGCGCGTAAATTCCAAGTATTTTCTGTCCATTCATAAGATTCAGTCACAGAAACCACTTTGGCTAAGTCCATGCCTTTTAAACCAGCAAAGCCATTAATCGCGGCGGTGGCAGTTTCTACACTTATGTCGTCACCTGCCATGATACAACCGCGTTGCACGCCTTTGTCACGCAAAATACGCGTCAGTTTGCGGGTGTCAATTTCAGCAATCGCTACGACATTGTTATCAATCAAGTATTGTTGCAGGTTTTTTTCTGACCGCCAGTTGCTTGCCAATAACGGCAAATCACGAATCACTAAGCCACTGGCAAACACGGCGCGAGATTCATCATCTTCGCTGTTGGTGCCTGTGTTGCCGATGTGCGGATAAGTCAGCGTGATAATCTGTTGGCAGTAAGATGGGTCGCTGAGAATTTCCTGATAGCCTGTCATAGCGGTATTAAACACCACTTCTCCAACGGAACAGCCGTCTGCACCTATGGATATGCCGTTAAATACGGTGCCATCTTCTAGCACTAATAATGCGGATTTAGTCAAACACGTCACCTCTAATGTACAAAACGGGATGACCCCTTAAAGATTCATCCCGCTATAAAAAAATTAATTGTACCACTATACAAAATTATGCCGCGTAGGTCATCAACAATTTTTTTTATCATGAGCTAAGGGCAACGTTAAGACAAATAACGCGCCCTCTGTGCTTTCTGCCAACTCAATACTACCGCCGTAGGTTTTTAATAAGGAGACGGTAATTTCCAAGCCCAAACCTGTGCCGCCGTTATTTCTGCGCGTGGTAAAAAACGGCGTGAAAATTTTTGTGCGATTGGCGAGCAATACGCCTGTGCCGTTGTCGTGTAAATGCACTTCCAGTGTATTCTCATGGGCAATGGTACTGAGCGTTAGTTGATGCGCTCCGTGTTGCAGGCTGTTTTCAAATAGATTGGTCAGGATAATATCCAGCGCGTCTGGGGCAATGGCGAGCGGATTACTGGGTAATTTTGCATAATTCAATTGTAAACCGCGTTCGGCATAACGATTCTGTAAGGCGAAAATCGCATCGTTCAGGCAGCTGTCCTGCTGGCTGGGTTATGATACATCGGCACGCGCCAGTTCCAGCAAACGATTGACCAGTTGTTTCAGGCGTTGGGTATCGGCGAGTAAATTAGCAATAAAACGGTGTTGCTGTTCGCTGGGCATGGTGTCGAGATGATCTTGCAACAGCTCCAACGCGCCCTGCATGGAGGTGAGCGGGGTTTTAAATTCATGCGAGACGTGGGTAGCGAAGCGTTGGATATAATCGGTACGTTCGGCTAAGGCGTGCGACATACTGGCAAAACTATCCGACAGCTGCGCGATTTCATAAGTCACTGGATTTTTTAGCGGCTCTATCAGTTGTTGTTCACCCTGTTTGACGCGCTCCGTCTGACGGATAAGTTCACGAATCGGGCGGGAAATGGTCGCCGATACCAGCAACACCAGCAAACAGCCGCTTGCCATTAAAATTTTATTCTGCACTTCAAACAAATGTTTGATGATGTTATTAGGGGTGCGAGACAGATATAACACGCCTTGCAGATGCTGATTTTCCACGATAGGAAACGCCACGAACACCCGAATATGCGTGCCGCGACTTAAGGAATACAACGGCGGTGGCGGTTCATCGGAAAGTCGCTGCCGAATCACGCTGGCATAGCGACCTTGCATGGCTTGCTGCACTTCGGCAATCTGCGCCAACGATAAACCCACTTCTTCACGCCCTGCAATCACCGTACCGTTCATATCCAGCAACCGAATACCTGCCAGCGTAATATGCTGGGTATCAAAGATGATAGGGTTCATCAGCCCGCCGATTTTTTGCGCAAATTTATCAACGGGCAATGCGGGAGCTGCGGCTTCTGGGCGCGGCAACTGCACGGGATTAATGAGCGTTAAGGTCGGCGTGATGGGTTCATAAGAATGATTCGCGGGCGGCAAGGCAGGCAAATAACGCCCGTACAGCGGTTGTTCGGCTTGCAGAATGCGCACCGATTGGCGATAACTTGCCGACAACGCGGCGGCTTGCGAGATAAGCTCTAATTCCGTTTGTTGCACCAAGGCATTTTCATAAATACGAAAAAAGTACAAACCGCCCAGCGGCAACGCCAACACCATCAACATCACGAACAATAAAATATTGCGCAGTGGAAATAAGTGCCGCCGAAAAAACGGCAATTGCGCGTTTATTGGCATAAAGCGAGTTTGTAGCCCACACCGTGAACCGTTTCAATCAACGCCTCACAACCCGCGTCGGCGAATTTCTGGCGGATGTGGCTGGTCGCTGATATAGATATTGTTATACGCGCCAGTCATGATGCTGTCGCGGCTGAACACGCGCTGCGGCGAGCGGACAAATAATTGCAGCATGGCAAATTCAGTGGCGGTAAGGCTAATCAATAAACCGTTCATGTTGCCGCGTGTTGTTCCAGATGTATGGCTAATTTGCCGTGTTGTAACTGGTTCATTACGGCGACAGGTTTGGCAACCACGCGCTTAAGAATGATGTTAATCCGCGCCACCAATTCACGCGGACTGAACGGCTTGGTAACGTAATCATCACCGCCGATTTCCAGTCCTAAAATACGGTCGATTTCATCATCACGCGACGATAAAAACAGAATCGGCGTATCCGAAGTTTTACGAATTTCACGGCACACTTCCAGCCCGTCAAACTCAGGCATATTAATATCCAGCACCAGTAAATCAATGCTGTGCAATGCAAAATAATCTATCGCCTGTCGTCCGTCTTCGGCAAGCGTCACCTGCATTCCTGCTTTTTCCAGCGCGAAACTGATGACTTCGCGGATATGCAAATCGTCATCGGCAACAAGGATGTGTTTGTTCATGTTGGTCTATTATTAAGAAACTTATTAGAGTCAAATCAGGCTATTCTAACATCGTGTAATACGCTGTCATCATGCTTGTTTATAGTCAGATAGTCTATATAGTTTGTTGCACACCACTCCCACCCCGTTATAACAACGTTATTACCCTAATGAGGATATTTCATGTTTGACATCGCTGAACAATCACTAAGTACCCGTATTGCACGATCTGTTGAAGCCATCTAGCACTCTTTTATGGATAACCTGTTTTATGTGGTGGGCAGACGGCTTGAAGATGCTTCGCCTGTGGATCATTACACGGCTCTTGCCTACACGATTCGTGATCGCCTGCTCGCCAGATTTGTGTCTTCCACAGAGCGTTATCGACAGTCCAACGCTCGAACGGTAGCGTATTTATCGGCAGAATTTTTGTTAGGCCCGCATCTTGGCAATAATATTCTCAATTTAGATGCGTGGGGTAATACTTGGGATCACACCCGAGAGGCATTGCAAAATCTGGGGCTGGATTTAGACACCATTCTGGAAACCGAACTGGAGCCAGGTTTGGGAAATGGCGGACTGGGACGACTTGCTGCCTGTTATATGGATTCGCTGGCTACCCTTGAAATTCCTGCTATCGGCTATGGTCTGCGTTATGAATACGGTATTTTCGATCAGGAAATTCGTGATGGTTGGCAGATTGAAATTGCCGATGCGTGGCTGCGTAATGGTAATCCGTGGGAACTGCCCAATCGACAAATTAAATACCCCGTCAAGATGGATGGTCACATTGAACACACTGTAGATGATGCAAAGCAATCACGCTGGATTCCTGCGACCATTATCTATGGTCTGGCTTACGACACGCCTATTTTGGGCTATGGCGTAACTAATGCCAATCTGCTCAGACTGTGGAAATCCGAAGCGCGCGAACCGTTCGATTTACTGGCATTCAGTCAGGGTGATTATCAGGGCGCGGTGAGTGACAAGGTCATTGCCGAAAATATCAGTAAAGTTCTGTATCCCAATGATGAACCTGAAATCGGCAAAGAATTACGCTTACGGCAACAATATTTTTTTGTGAGTTGTTCGTTGCAAGACATGATTCAAATGACGTTGCGTGACCAAGGCAAACTCACCGATTTTGCCGACAAATTCGTCGCACAACTCAATGACACCCACCCCGCGATTGCCATTCCTGAACTGATGCGGCTATTGGTAGACGACCACCAAATAGACTGGGAGACTGCGTGGAACATCACGCGGCGCACCTTTGCGTACACCAATCACACCTTGCTACCTGAGGCATTGGAAACGTGGTCGCTACCATTATTTGAACGCATTTTTCCGCGTCATCTGGAGATTATCTACGCGATTAACGCTCGTTTTATGGATGAAATGCGCTGGCATTTTCCAAATGATAACGCACGCCTCGCCCGCATTTCTATCATCGACGACGCGGGTGAAAAACGGGTGCGCATGGCGAATCTGGCTTGTGTGGGTAGCTTTGCTATTAACGGTGTTGCTGCTTTGCACAGTGATTTGTTGAAAAAAACCGTGCTACAAGATTTTTATCAAGTCTGGCCAGAAAAATTCAGCAACAAGACCAACGGCGTTACGCCGCGCCGTTTTATTGCGTTGGCAAACCCTTCGCTTGCGGAATTGATTGATTCCAGCATCGGTACGGGTTGGCTACGCAATATGGAACAATTGCGCCAATTAGAACCCTACGCTGACGATGCCGACTTTCGCTTGCGCTGGCAACAGGTCAAACGCACCGCCAAGGCAAAGCTGTCCGACTACATTCAGCAAACGACAGGGGTTTCGGTCGATCCCGATAGCCTGTTTGATATTCAGGCGAAGCGTATTCACGAATACAAACGTCAGCATCTTAAGGTGCTGCACATTATCAGCCTCTATCATCAGCTCAAGCAAAATCCGCATCTGGACATCACGCCGCGCACGTTTATTTTCAGCGGCAAGGCGGCACCCAGTTACCGCATGGCTAAGTTAATCATCAAACTGATTAACTCGGTGGCGGAGGTTATTAACAGCGATCCGCAAGTTAATAAAACCCTTAAAGTGGTGTTCGTGCCGAACATGAATGTCAAACTGGGACAGCGGCTTTATCCTGCCGCCGATTTGTCGGAGCAAATATCCACTGCGGGCATGGAAGCCTCAGGTACGGGCAACATGAAATTCTCAATGAATGGCGCTTTGACTATCGGCACGCTGGATGGTGCAAATGTGGAAATCAGGGAAGCGGTAGGCGTGGAAAACTTTTTTCTCTTTGGGCTCAGCGTGGAAGCGGTACAGTCCCTGCAAGCTAACGGTTATAGCAGCAGGAATCTCATCGAGCATACCCCTGAGCTACGCGAGGCACTCGACCTGCTGTCATCGGGTTTATTCTCACGCGGCGACAGGGATCTGTTCGCGCCCTTTCTCGATAACATCTGGAATCACGATCCCTACTTAATCTGCGCCGACTTCACCAGCTATGCGAGTTGTCAGGAGGAAATCGGGCGTAAGTTCAAAGACACAAACGACTGGAGTCGTATGTCTATTCTTAATGTGGCGCGGATTGGACTGTTTTCTTCGGATCGGGCGATTCGTGAATATTGTGATGATATTTGGAAAACATCACCGATTAGTATGCCGCAAAAACCCAATCGAACTTAACCTATCAATCAAGTGCAGACCTTGCAATGCAGCATCTGCACTTGGGCGAGGTAAGCAGTCAGCCGCTGTTGATTCATGTCGTTCTGCCTGTCAGAAATTCATGGGGATTAAGGTAGTACATTTTAAGCCATGCTTGCGGCTTACTGGCATCGTATTGTCAGATTAACGGAAATAAACTGCGGATGGTGAAATGCAAGTGCTGCGGTTTACCGAGCGCATTACCTGTATTACCGACTGTGCCGATTTTTTGCCCTGCACTGACCCATTGAAAAGCGCGGCTATCAATGCGTTGTAAATGCGCGTAATAATAAAATCGCCATTTCGCACCGAGGATTAACAGATTATTGCCGCCCATGTCATTAAAACCTGTGTGAATAATAAAACCGTCAGTAGCGGCGACAATAGGTACACCCGCTTTGGCAAAAATGTCTATGCCTTTGTGTGTGCCTGAACGTCCCCACGGACTGTACCAGAAAGAACGCGGATTCCAATCGGCGGAACTTGCGCCTGTGACGGGAATCTGTTTGTGCATAGGCAGATACCAGCCCAGCGCAAAAATTGCTAATGCCAGCAGGCATAAAGTAATACTGAGTTTAGTAAGCATCTTGATACCGCTTTGATTGCCTATTGAGACTGTGAAAGTATTTGTGTGGGAGAGGCTTTAGCCTGGCATTCGAGGCTAAAGCCTCTCCCACATTATATAAAAACAATGACTTACAAAATTCAAAAATTTTTTGGTGTGTTATTTTCATAATACTTTCACAGTCTCTATTGATAAGCAATGTCCACAAAAAGCACGAACAGTTTTTTCGTGTCTTTCGTGCTTTTCGTGGACAACACATTAATTCAGCGTGCTTTTATCTTCCTGTTCAGTCAACGCATACCAATCAAAATGCCGTGTTGCCATCATCAAGCCCGCCAACATCACGAAGATTAATACGCTACCCATTAACAGCGCGTTTTCTTCCGATTGCAAAATCACATACAACAACACATACAAGGTAGCTAACGCCGCACCGAGTATTAATCCCAATCTGCGACTGTGTAGAATTGCGCCGAAATAAAAGGTGAGCAACGCCATACTGGCAACCGCGCCGATGCTGTAGGCGTACAGGAATAACAAGTGTTCAGATAAAGAAATCAGCAACAGGTAGAACACTAATAATGCCATACCGACCAGTGTGTACTGTATGGGATGGATGCGCAATTTTTTCAGCAATTCAAATAATACCAACGCCATAAAGGTCAGCAGAATAAACAATACAGCATATTTAATACTGCGTTCTGATTGCTGATACACATCCACAGGTTGTATCAATTCAAAACCCACTGCACGTTGTAACAGACTGGCACATTCACCTTTGCGGCATTGTTCTAACGCGCTGGAAACGTCGTAAGAAAAAGACGAAGCACGCCATTCAGCGGTAAAGCCTTGGTCGGTAATATCGCGTTTTTCAGGTAATAATTCACCGGTAAAACTGGGATTTGCCCAATTAGCCGCCAGCTGGACGTGGGTATTTTCAGACAATAACGCACAATTCATCGCACTCATGCCGCGCAATTCCATCGTGAAGGCAAACGGTACAACGGTGGCTTTATCCAGTGCAATATCGGGTAATGGCGCGTGCATCCCTGCGGTGGCATTTGGCAACGCGGCACTGGGTTGAAAGGCAATCGGCGCGTTATTCCACGTTAAACTCGGTGGTACGGCGATACCGCGTTGATCGCTGACCAGCACTGATAATTGCGGCTTATCCCAGCGAATTTTTTTATCTTTATGCTCCGCGATTAAATCCAGCAGGGCTTGATTATTAAATTCGCCCGTCACTTGTAATTTATTGCCATACACGGGAATTTCATAAATGCCGCGATAGCGCATTGAGCTGTCTAACTGACTGTTAATGCTCAGTTGTTTGGGAATGATGTACAACACATCGTCAACGGTGACTTCTTTAATCACCTCTTTTTCGATTTTATTAACGATGATTTTTTCTTTGCTGTTAAAGGTCAAATGATACGGAACACTCAGCACAGGCCCCGCCAACGTTTGCATACTCGGCCAGCTCTGTTCGATGCTTTGATACGCCTGTTGCCGCCACGCGGTACGCTCACTGACTAAATCCATAATGAACGATTGCGGAATCAGCAAAGCCAAGATAAGAGCGAAGATAATGCCCAGTTTTACATAAAAACGTTGCTTCATAACGATAACTCCTGATGGTTGGGTATGGCGTTACTGTACGCGCCAGTTATGCAGATATGATGTGGGTATTGTGGATTTTTCGGGGGAAATGTGCAGATTTGGTGCAGGGGGTGACGCAACTCGCTGATAGTTTAATTAATTATCCGTATGGGGCTTGCCTTTCTTACAGCTTAGAATACCAACCAGCGCAATTCCCACGGCGAAGCGTGGGAATGAGGTAATAACTATTCACACCCAATTTTGATTTATTAGCTTATCGTAACCACGTTTCTCCATAAACTGTAAAAACTCCCTTTTGTCGGTAGTAGGAAATTCAACTTGTATTTCATTGGCTAACTTTTGTAAAACACTATCACCGATTGAATCCGCAAATTTGCCGCGTAATTGTAACGGCTTGCATTTGAAAACAGTCATGCTCGCATTTAGCGCAAATTTCGGCTCGAATTAATTGCGAATGAAAAGGTACTCATGCTCACATTAACTGCGAATGAGCTTGCATTTATCTTCCTTGGCTTGTATTACATTT
>JAUYBJ010000073.1 GCA_030693155.1 Methylococcales bacterium | reverse complement strand
GGCGGTTCGGTTTCAGGCATAACCGCTGTTGAAGAATTGTCAGCCGAGCAATGCGGCGATTATTTTGTTATCGCTTCTTTAGATGATTTTCGCAAAATCAGTGATCTGTATTGTGTACTCACTGCCGCCGAACATCACAGTGATGATTACATCTACGTTGAACCGTTTGCTAATCGCCTGCGCAGTCTGGTTGCCGAACACGCCAAACAAAACGCGATTAACATTCTTTATGACGGTACGGGCATCCCATACAAACCGCGTTACGGCAACATTGTGGAACAATTCAAACAGGCAGGTTTTAATACCCAAGTCACCGCCGTGGATGCTTTCCTTGTGAAACCCGAAGGACGCGAAGACGAATTACCGCGTTCGGCAGTGATTAACAGCGTTAAAGCGCGTTATGAACGCACAGGACGCGCTTTGCCGTGGGTGGTCACCGTCGATAAACACATCCGCGCCCCCATTTCTTTTCTGGATGCGCTGGAACACAAAGCCTTGGAAAAGCTGTCCTTATTTGCCAATGACGGCGAACGCAATCGACATTATCTGGTTGCAGAAAGTTTTATCTGTACCGATGAAGAAGTCGATAGTTTGCAGGCTCATCAGCGGCTGGGGACACTCAGTCAACACCTGTATTTTCTGAGCAAATACTGTGATGACTCGGTATTAAAAAAACTGGCTGATGGTGATGATGCCAAGCTGACCGCCCTGATAGCGCGTAATCCGCTGTTTGATGAAAATAACGTTGCTTATCAGATTTACAGCAGTAGCAATGAAAACCGCGTATTAGTGATTTATAACGCCCGCCGCTTGGCAGATTTTATTGAAAAGAAACAGCTTAATCCCAATGCCTCAGGTGAAAACGGGCTGTTACACAAACCTGAAGCCCTGTCTTTTCATGTCGATCCCTCCTGTAAAGAACCATGGATGACCCGCTTACAAGATTCCTGCTAGGTGATGCCGATGAACTGTCCTAAGTGTCATAAAGTCATAGAAGAACAAGGCATTCAATGCCCGTATTGTGGGGTTTTTTTTGCCAAATATGCTCAATACCACGGCGCAAAAAGCGAACCAGACAACGTATTACCGCCCAATATTAAAATCTATGATGAAGATGAGCAATACGAAGACAGTCATCCACTGACTGCGTTGCTGTTTGAAGACACTTTGCAGGACAGCACCGCGCATTTTATCTGGCGGGGAATTATTTTTATAGGGCTGACAATATGGGGCTGGTTATTAATTGCCTCCTATCTTGATAATGCGACGGGCGAATGGTTTTTACATTTAATTAATACCCCTTTTCACGAAGCTGGTCATGTTATCTTTCGTCCTCTGGGGCAGTTTATGCACTCGCTGGGCGGGACGTTAGGACAGTTATTAATGCCGCTGATTTGCATGGGAACATTATTAATAAAAACTCGCGATCCGTTCGGTGCATCCGTGGCTTTATGGTGGTTCGGCGAAAACTGGTTGGATATAGCCCCTTATATGGACGATGCGCGTGAAGGTGATTTACCCTTATTAGGCGGTAACTTCGGACATTCATCACCTTATGGCGTACATGACTGGGAATACTTATTAACTGAAACCAATATTATTGAATACGATCACGTTCTCGCCAGAATTGTTTTTATAATAGGCTCAATGATTATGCTACTGTCTTTGCTATGGGCAGGCTTATTATTATATAAACAATATAAATTAGTCAGCAATGGATAGCAATTAATTTTATAAAGCATAAATAAACCTGCGAGGTTTTAAAAACCTCGCAGGTTTAAGTAATCTGAACAGCCGACTTTTTGCAAACAACTATTAATATAATAAAATGGAGTGAAAAATGAGCAATTATAAACATATCTTATTAGCTGCCGATTATTCGTTACATAATGATTATGTCGCCGAAAAAGCAAAATCATTAGCCGAACATTATCAGGCAAAACTCAGTATTATTCATGTATTGGATAATATAGCCATGCCAGATACCAACTATGGTGCAGTTATTCCATTAAATGAAGATTCAAACTACGATTTACTGGAAGCGGAAAAAAATAAACTCAGGGAATTAGGTAATCGACTAGGTGTTGATGAAGATAATCAATGGCTGGTGTGGGGCGTTCCTAAAGAAGAAATAGTTGAAATTGCCACGCAACAACAGATAGATTTAATCGTCGTCGGTTCGCATGGACGACATGGGTTAGCCTTATTATTGGGTTCTACTGTCAACAGTATATTGCATCATACGCCCTGTGATGTATTGGCTGTGCGTTTGTTGGATAAGTAAACTTGTATAAACAATGGAGTAAAACAGCTTTAGCTGTTTTAAATCCAACAGATAAAAAATACTGTGAAAGTATTCAAAAAATATCAAAGCATTTTTTTAAGGCATTGGTTTATATAGCTGATGTTACGCAGCCCTTAATTTTTGCAATTCTTCATAAGCCAACTGGTTTGCCTTGTTGAAGAGCCTGGTACGCAATGCAAAATGATTGGTTTTGTGTTTTATCTTCAAGCATTCCAGCTTGAATACCGCATAAATAGACATAAAAATATGGTTTTTTTGTGTGATGCTTGTGCGGGTCGGTGATTTCGCCAATCCCGCGTTAGATTTTAATGAGTTATGGAATGCTTCGACTTTCCACCGTTTTTGGTTGATTGTAGACACTTGTTCGCCATCGCACGCCTAATCGCTGCCTATCAGTTTATATAGGCCGTTGCTGACGTCTTTGTTTGTAAAGACCCGACGGACGAAAAGCAACTCTTTTGGGAAACCTTTCAGCCAACCGCGCACCGCCTGCTTATCCGACAATT
>JAUYBJ010000131.1 GCA_030693155.1 Methylococcales bacterium | reverse complement strand
GGTCTACGTTGGTGACATTACCTATATTCACACGCAAGAGGGTTGGTTGTATTTAGCTGTAGTAATAGACCTCTACTCGCGGCAAATCGTTGGCTGGTCTATGGCAGAACACATGAAAACAAGGCTGGTTAATGATGCGCTACTCATGGCAATCTGGAAGCGAAAACCAAAAAAAGGCTTGCTGTGGCACACCGACCGGGGCAGTCAAAAAGCCTCCAACAGCCACCGAAAACTGCTCAAGCAACACGGCATCCAGCAAAGCATGAGCCGTAAAGGCAACTGCTGGGATAACGCCGTCTCCGAGAGCTTTTTTCACTCCCTGAAAACCGAATGCGTTAACCATTAACACTATGCAAGCCATGATGCCGCACGAAATTATATCTTCGAAACATTCGAAGTCTTCTCCAACCCACACCGCCTCCATTCTCACAAGGGCTACCTGTCTCCTGTCGACTTGGAAAAGCAGCATAAAGATGCTTAATAATGGGTCCTGAAAAGTGTTGACACATCAGAAGATCCCATTCCAGTGCTGTGAGGCCGCCGAGCATACCAGAGTCCGTCAGGATGACTCCATTATAATTGCCTACGCACCCGACCGTTGCGGGTAGGCAACCGTCCGCACTCAACAGGGTATTCGTTAACTCCTGAGTGGCAGCATTCAACAAATCGTAGCGCACACCCATTTCATCAAGGACAGGCTTGATATAGGCGAGTCCTGAATCTTGATCCCCTGTTGTGATGACAAGCACTTTCAAGTTGACGGCATCATCGGCAAACGCTATGGGAGGCGACCCCATTACCGCTACACCCAGTACCACTGGAATAAAAAAAGTACATACTTTGTTAAGTGTATGTCCGTTCAATATTCTCATAAATTCGAATTTTCGTATGGTAAACATATTCATCTCCCTCACGTCAAAGGTGCTACACAATGACCTGCTACGTTTAACAATGTCCAATTTTCATTATTTTCATCTAAAAAATAACACACAGTTAGTTGGAATGTTGGTTACTACATTTTGCTCAGCGACGTTGTTTTCAGCGTGTGTATCACGACTTAAGGCGTGGGAACAGATAAAATTGGATCAATATAAAGAAGAACCTGTCCATTTGTGGGTTGTAAACTGACATATCTCCCTTGTGGAAGCTCATGTGTCTGCGTTACTCCAGTGGATTTCTGTATATTTGGGGAACCGGATGAGTAAGGCAGCCGCAAGGTACGCAAGTCACCCAAGCCTCGTATATCCCAAGCTCCATCCTGATTGCGTGCTATTGAAATATGTTGAAAAGCGGTTACTTTACGCGCATATTCACTGATCGTAATGGGCGAGGATTCTTGTTTGGCAGCCCAGTTATAAACGTCTTTAAGTGCATTTATAGAGGCTGGTTTGCTTCCTGAGTAAAAATGATAGTGGATATGTATTGGTTTGAGTCGTAACGGTGAATCCGTGAGTTCAAAGGTTTCAATCGCTAGCCGCATACCATAAAAATTATCTCTCCACTGACCAGTATAAAAATAATCACTGGCAACAGGTGCGTATACCTGATAATTGTCATTCACGGGATACCCCATCGGCGGAATAAGCGTCATACTGGGTTCGCTATCGGTAATACTCGCTCCCCCGCCATTCATATTTTCTAATCCTAGCGACTTGATCAACGCCAGCCCGTCGTTCGTTGCCAAGCCATCGCCAGTCCAGAGAAACACCTTTGCCTGTTTGTTTACAGGTGCCAGTTGTTGATTGATATAGTCCACAGAACCTGTGATTTCGCGCTGCAAATCAAAGTCATAGCCAAGGATTGTCAGTTGATGGTTATCGTCGCTGTTGTTTACATTGGGTTTTGAAAACCATACAGAAGGATGGCTATAAGAGTGGCTGGCTATTTCAATATTATCGAGCTTGAAAATATCCTGCATCGCTTTTTCCAGACGCACGAACTGGGTTGGAAATGCACCTGTAGCACTCACTTCACCTTCTATGACTGAAACCGTTGTCGGCCATGGGTAGGCTTGCAAAAATTGCTCTCGAATGACATCAATCGCCAGTGGTGTACCTGGCATTTCTGCCACAGAGGAGGCTCCATCGCCGTCAATTTGTACCAGTAATATCCGTTTACCGTTTTCTGTGGTCACATCAGGCACGGGTGTAGGCGGTAAAGCCAGTGCGCTTTTTAAAAACTCAAATGGGTCGATGAGCCAGCGTTGTTGCCCATCAAGCCGCGTTTCAATGACATTAGGATGCAAGACTGCGCCACCCCATTGACCGCTCAGATCACTGGTTAATTGTTGACCTCCCTGAAAGACCGGACTTACATACTGTTTGATGCCTACTGATTTAACCGCCGCGCATTTTTTCAATCCTCGTAATCTTGATTTATGAGTAGCCTTATGGCGGATTTGCTTATGGCTATAAGTAATTACTTGAGGTTTTGGTATAGCGTTCCCCACTGTATTTAGACTCAGGCGTTGCTGGAAATCGCTATCTGCTTTAAAGCCTAGGTTGCCTAATATGGCGACTTTCATACCCTCATCCAATTGCCGCGACAGCCATACTTTGTAAGCGTCTGATTGTGGCGATTCATCGCTATTGAACCAGGTCACTATGCCAGCATATTGACCCACCAGGCAAGAACTTGGCAACCCCTTACGCGCATCAACATAGTCAAGGGTATACCCCAAATATTCCAGAGGCATTGCCACTAGCTTATGAATTTCAGAATTCTGTAGTCCATCTGGCTGATCCTGCCCATCATATAAGGCCAGTATCCGCCTCGGAAACACTTCCAGACTGCCTATACCCAACATATCCAGTGAAGAATTTGAAACCCAGGGTGTAAATCCCAGCGCAGCGATGCGGGCAGCGACTTCGCGTGCCAACTCCTTTTTTTCAGGCGACACATAATCGATGACAATAATTTGCAGTCCGTATTGGGCATGAACCTGATTCAGCTTATCCAATAGCCAGTCTCGTTCTACCTGCGGAACTTCACCGTAACTATTTGTTGCGGCATCCCAGCGTTGAAATAATGATTCTGCTGAGAGAGCCACCGCATAACCGGCAACATCTGGCAGCAGTTCAAAACCTCGGTTCAGAATTAGTTTAATGCCGGGGAAACGCTCGTGCATGGTGCGAATAAGATTAACTAGGGCCTGTTGCTGAACCATGCGAAAATTGGGGTCTTCAGTTATTAGCTGATAACTATCAAGCGTATCGAGAAAAAAGCCCTGATAGCCTTTATCCCATAAAGGAGCCATCTGTTTATTGATGACATAATCCTGCCAGTCTTTGTTACCCAGATCAACAATACTGCTCTTCCAGGCTTTATTTTCGCCCAAGATCCAATTTTTAGGAATATCTGGAAACCACGAGCGACTCTGACTAATCTCGCCCACACTTAGATAAGCGAAAACACTAATGCCTTTAGCCGTCAACGGTTCAATATTGTCGATATTGTCTGGTTCAACCACGACTTGTTCAAAATGTGTCAACTGATCGACAGGAACGGGTTTACCATAAAAAAAGGCAATGTTTGGGTTTGCATAAATATCTGGACTGGTAAAAAAAATTAACAGGCAAATAACAAATCGGGTGCACGTTTTTGTTGCTGCTTTAGTATTGTGACAATAATTTTTTTTGGCTAAAAACATAACTACCTCTTTTTTTATTGATTAACGTGAATAAAAATCATCGGTAATCAATAAAATAAATGAATAAATAAAATATATGCGGTCGCTAATTAAATAATTATTGACGCAGCATAAATGTTTCGTACATCAGCTTATCCAGTCGTCGCGATATAATGAACATTCCTACCAGCGTACTTAACACGACTGCCCCTGCAAAACCATAGCCATAAAACATAGGCCCCATGTATTGACTGAGTAAGGTAAAAAGTATGTTTGAAAGTGCGAATAAAAGGCACAAATAGAGTGCGTCACGACGGTAATCAAAATAAAACAGCAGATTCAGTACCGCTAACAATAAGACTTGAACGCCCACCGATACTAAATCGATATTGAGCAAAATTTGATAGTTTGGAGAAATATGTACCCATTTCAGTAATGGCTCACCCAGAGCCAGTAAAATAATGACGGTCATACCCTGTACTTTAAAAATCTCAAAAAAACCGCGCCGTATCACCTGACACATATCGTCGTAAATTTGCGAAATTCTATGTAATGGCACGCCTTCTTTGATGGCCCTGTAAAACATTTCATATTGCTCGGCAAAATCCGTTTCCATGCGAATCAGAAATGTTGCCATACCCGGCAAGATGGAAAGGTATGCCAGAAAAATAGGCATATCATAGAGTTCAGAACCGCGTAACGGCGCAATAATGGCGATACTGGTCTGGGGATTAAACCAAAAAATCAGTTTGTCCGCCCAAATCGCCAGGTTATAAAGAAAACCCGTTGCTGCCAAAGTCAGAAAAATTTGATCCCTCCGTAAAAAATCAAAGGCAATTAATTGCGTGCTGGAATATGCCCGCAACACCAGATATAAGAGCATAAAAAACAGAACGCCCTGACCAACCACAAAACCGCACAGCAAACCTTCCACACCAAAAACGCTTAATTTAAGCGATGCTCCGACGGTAATGCCATAACCCACCAGGAAAGCCAATAGAATTCCGCCATGTGCTTTCAGACCCGATAAGATGATAACCACCATCCAGATAACGGAAAGAATGACAAAACCTGCCAACATCAATACCCGATACATTACCGAGCCATTAAAAAGACTGCTCAGCACTATTGCCGATAACACACCGCCAATAATGACTACCAGCAAAATAGCTCCTAACAGATTGGGTAAGACCAAATCTTCTTTTTCTTCGTAAACCCGATCGGCGATAAAGCGTGTAAACATTAACTGTAACGGACTGGTCAGTAACAAAGAAAATGCCATTAAATAGGTCACAGATATTTGAAACTCACCGACAAATGGCTGCGTGTAGCCCTTATCTGTATTGAACAGACCAATCAGCAAAATACCGACAATAGATAGCACCCAAGGGCCAGAACTGATAATGCCGGCAAAACCATACGCTTGTAATAAGCCGCAATAACTTTCGCTATTCATTAAGTTGCGAAGTCTAAAACCGATGCCAGCCATTATGATTCCAGAGCCTCAGTGTAAATTTGTGCATAATTGGATAACAATATATCTTCCGTGTAATAGCGTTCGACCCGATTTATGCCTGTACGCTGAGCCGCATACCATTTCGATTCATCCGTCAAAAGTTGAATGCAGGCGTGGGCTGTGGCTTCTGGATCTGCCATAGGAACGACGCTGCCAGCACAGCCCAACGCCCTATCCTCTTCGCCATTCCCTTCGACTATTTCCCGACAGCCACCCACATCAGTAGTAACAACAGGAATACCGCTGGCGTAAGCCTCAAGTATGACTAAAGGGAACGCTTCACTAATGGAGGTCAGTACCAGCAATCCCAATTGCGGTAAAATATCGCTTATTTTTTGAAAACCAAGAAAGCGCACATTGTTTTCCAGCCCCAGATTATTGACCAGACTTTTGCATTCAAGCACATAGGCGGGGTCTTCTTCTTCAGGGCCGATTAGCCATCCTTGTGCATCAGGCAATTTAGAAACCACTGAGCGCATGGCTCGAATAAAGGTTTTTATATCTTTGATCGGCACAATGCGACCGAGTAATCCGATGACTAGAGGAATTTTGTCAGAACGCTGTTCACGCAAGGTAATGAACTGCTCAATTTTCATGCAATTGGGTATGACTTTGGTACGCGTAGCATCAGCCCCATCAGCAATCTGGCGTTGTCGGTTCCTCTCATACAGACTGATGATAGGATTTGAATTGCAGTAGATTAACCGACCCAGCGATTCAAAATAACTAACCCAGAGCTGATCGTAATATTCCATGCCTTTATCAGGCGCATCGCTTAAATAATCACGATGCTCTTTAATAAATATGGATTGCAAGTCGATTTTTCGTTCTTTGGTATAAATGCCATGTTCCGTCAAAATAAAAGGTCTGCCTGTTAAATTACGGATCATAGCTCCCAGAAATCCAGCATAACCCGTAGACATGGAATGAAAAATACCTGTTGTATGTTGTTGTTGATGAGCAATTGCGGCTAATTTAAACAGTGGCGCGTGCATGGTGCGCATCGTCCAGATATAGTTGATAAAAGAACTGTCAGGACAAAAGCGTTGATGACTTGCACAAATTTGCTCCCATGCCGCTTCGCTGTAAAAAAACTCTTCGGTCGTACAGCCTGACGCTTTCCCCAGTCCCTTGAAAAGTTGTTGAACCAGCTCTTCGTCGTAATCAGCACCTGGAGATTTAAACCATTCTTGAAGTTTTTGTGCCTTCTGAAAATATTGGCTATTACCCTGACAGGCTTTAGGCGGCGATTTATCGAGGTTATCCCACAAATAATGACATTCCAGATGTACAACATTATCAGGCAGAGAATATTTTTGACCGTCATAGTCATCAGACTTGGAACCGATAAAAATCAGTCCGAATGTGAATTGCGGCAATCCTTGAATAATTTGATGTACCCACCCAGAAACACCACCCCTGACAAAAGGGTAAGTGCCTTCCAATAAAAGCGTAATATCCGCCTTAGCATTAGTCGCCATCATGACATCGCCTGCCAGAAACGTGTGGTAGCCTGTATTTGCGGGTGTGCAGTGACTAAATCAATGTCCTTCATATAGCGTTTCACTTCACTATACTTCCGTTGTAAAAAATCTATTTCTGCGTAATAAAGTAGCAGTTGTTTTTTTTCAACGCCTAGAGACTCCGCCATCTTGAATTCATCATAAGCCAGTTTCGAGTTTCTCAGTCGTAACAATAACTTGGCATATTGAAGGTGCAAGCCACGATCCATGGGATAAAGTTGCAACGCTGTTGCCAGATATTCGCGGTTTTTATTCAGTACAAAAATCAGTGTTTCGCCTTCTACCAAACCAAGATGCGCTAATTCCCAATAATCTTTAATAATACATTTGTATAAATGACGCATATTGTTGGCATCAGCATTTTCCAGACTTTGCCTGACACGTTCAATGCGTTCACTAATACGCTGCTCTTTACGGTCTATTAACGCATAAGCAAGCAAACGTATGTCGTCAACCGGATCATGCAGTGCTATTCTCAACAAAGGTATGGCGTTTTTATCGTCAAGTTTGAGGGTTGCATACACCGCATTCATCCGTATATCAGGATTTTGTGATTTCAATAAATTTTCCAGACTCACAACTCCATACTCAAAACGTAAGCCTTGATCAGCAGGTGCATGAGAAAATTCCCGAATCATATTAAAATTTATCGGCATTTCATCGTCTGTTTTGACGCAATCTGAACTTGCAATAAGCGCGAAAGCGAGTCCCAACATACCCAGCAGGGGGATGAAAAAAGCGACGATAAAAAACAGTAGAAAATTTATTGAACTGAATGTTTGCTTTGGAGAACTTAAAAATTTAGGCAATGCGATAGTAAACCCGACACAGGCACTAAAATGTAAATCAAGAGCGGTGAGTAAATCAATGTTGAACGCAGTGTTCTCCACTATCATCAACATACTGATTATTTCCAACCCTAATATGCCGATACACACCAGAATTTTAGGCAGATATATTTTCATAACAATCACCTTTTTTGCTATTAGCGGCATCATCAGGTTGGCAAATCTTGGTAATTTTTGATAATACTTTTTCGGGCGAATGCGTGCCGTTTAATATCCAGCTATAAACGCTCACATCTCCCTCAGAGAGACTGAATCTATTTTTTTTAAAATCTGTAGTCTCAATATCTATGGTGTCTGTTAAACCGAGACGGAAAAGAAAACTCTTTAGCCCCTTTTCATCAGTTAACGGTAATAATTTAATGATGATATGCCGACCAGAAGTATCCTTAAACGTCAATACCTTATCTAGCCCGCGCAATTCAGAACGAAATCTTGAAATCAATAAACTCTGGCTTTCCTCATCGTTGAAAATGCTAATAACCAGAGCAGCATCCACCTTAAAACCAAGTACCTCTTTCAATACACGTCTTAATTCATACTCAAAATTCAACCAGACGTCTTTACTTAAACAACGGGTTTCAGAATGACGCTGGATTAGATCACCTATGTGACCACCCAGCAGAGAAAACAAATCCAGTGTATTTTCCTGCATGGCGAACAACGACATCTCATTAATAATGACGACTCCCCAAATTTTCTGAAAAACATCTATCAAAGGAATAACAACCAGAATTTCATGTTCGATTCTTTCATCAAACATCTGAATACTGGTAACGTAACCGGTGTTGAGTGCGGCTGTTACCAAAGGATTGGTTGGCCATAAAGACGGTGGATTTCCAAGACAGCCGACAGGATTTAAAATTATCTTTTTGTCTTTTGAAACCGCATAAACAGACGCTGTTTGAATACTGCCGTATTCACTTAATATATTAAGTATATGATTCGCCATGCCATTGAGAGAGGTATCGTCTTCTTTTTCCAAAGCCGAAATATGCTTCTCAATTTCCAGCAATGAAGAACGCAGGCTTTTTGTATAATTTGCAGTCTGCTGTTCCAACTGACTGTGAGAGGCTTTGAGAATATGATAAGTACGCGAAAAAGAACACATTCTTGACTGAAGCTGCTGATGCTTATACTGTAACGGCTGTAATTTTCGTTGCCATAAATCGTGAAACTCCGCAGAAATCATTGTTACCAATATCATGCCAACCACACTTTCTACTGGAAAGACTGGCATATCCACCCAATTAAAATAACTGCCAGAGATAAACAGCAGTATAAATAAAGCGGTACTACTCATTCCGAAAAGAAAGCCATATCGCAGTCCAATCAATAAAGGCGCGATAATCAACCACGGAAATGAGTGATTCAGAAAAAATGGATCGTTGATACCAAAACCCATTGCAACCAGTATCGCCGTCAATGCCAAAGTTTCCGCCCAGACAGTTTGTGTAGTTAAAATTTTTGAACGCGCTATTGTTATGTTCATATCTTTCACCATCCATTATTCAAGAGCATTAAATTTCTCAATCTTCAAATTTGACAGCAAATCATTAAACAGATTTTGAGCTGTCCCGCTAACAGTGTCGGCACCCCAGCCTGATTTGGCTCCGGTGACCGACCACACAACCTTACCCGTAGGCATTTCGATAATACGAATACTTAAACCGACCGCAGGCTCTCCACCCACGCCCGTTTTATAATTCCATTCCTCAATACTGCCAGTGACTCCATAATTAAAATGGGCTTTTTTCGCTGAATTTAACGCATCTTCCTGACGATGCTTATCATCCAATATCGGCCATATATCTTCTTTTTCGGTTTTATTTTGATAAATCTGTAAATTATCAATGCCCTTACTACGTAGTAAAGTAGCCAGTATTTCTTCAGCTTTGTCACCCGCACCCGGTATCCCTGAATGATTCTGAAATGGCAGTAATATCCATGTCTTGCTTGATTGAAAAGCATTCATGCCGTGTTCGTCGATAACGGTACACGCCGACACTGCACCTAATAAAATCATAACCAGTAACAAATGATTAACTTGTTTAATCCAAATGAACATCAGTAATCTTCCTTCTATTGATCTAAATATCATCGTTCCAACGCTCTGCGTTGGAACGCAGCCGTTGACGCTCCAGCGTCTTCATTGTCAAATCGAAACACATCAATAAAACACAAACTGAAAGGAGGACGCTGGAGCGTCCCCTTGAGCATTCCAACGCGGAGCGTTGGAATGATAAATATTACTTTCACAGCCTCTAAAACTATTGGACTCCACATCAATAACCTTATAAATGCCTAAAACCTTATCGTGTATTGAGCTTCTATCCCCTGATACGCCGTATTTGGTTGACCACCTTGTACATTGCCATAGAAGGCCACCAAACTCAGGACATCCGCCTTAAACAATGAGATTCCGAGACCCGCACGACCGTTAAAAGCCAGTACATTAGAAGGCATAGCCCAGCCTACCCAGCTATCAACGAGTATATAAGGCTGTCTTGGGATTTCCTGTCCAGTCAGGTTATAGCGCAGGGTTGTGCCAATACCTACCGTACCGTAACTTTTGGGAACAATGGTCTCCATATTCGCGTAAGGAGACGCGAACGCGCGACTTAACTCTGTAGGTAAATCATTTTTCAGCCAGTTGCTTTCCCACGAGCCTTGTAGTCTAACTTGCCAGGTCGGACTTGCTCTTAGTAGCGTATAACCCAAAATTGCACTGGTTTTATAGCCGTCACCCAGAACACTGCCTTGTCGCGTCAGATAGCGATGTCCGTCAATATCAAACTGGAAAAAGCTTTGCCTGGTTAATCTTGTTGTCATCAGTAACGAAATCTTGTCTTTGACTCCCAATGCACGAAGAGCGGGTGTTTCGGTACTGATTTCATGAATACCCAGCCGAATATTGGCATCCAGAAAGCGGGTCAGTTTGGAGGTCAGGCTCATTGAGCCATAAACAAGTGATTGTTCATTTTTCAGGTTAGTCCCTAGATTTCCCTGTAACAGCGTGTCTGGTTGCAATGGATATTTGCCTTCAACAGATAAATCAATTTCATTGTTTGCAGGCAACGCCAGTTCTCTATCTGTACTATCCAGATGATTGTGTTTAAGTTGAAATGCCAAGGCATATTTTGATAACGGCAGGGCATAGCGACCCTGACTTTGATTAATATCCAGTGCGCCCAGACTCTGATAAGACCATGCCAGATCGACTTTGGAACTTTGCTGAACCGCCAGTTCATTTCGGTACTGATAAAGACCGGCCTGATTTGTGCTGCCATCCTCAGAAGTTTGTAAATAATTATTCAGTACAACCAACGCCTCATCGGTTCTGTCTAGCTGTTTCAGTGGCTCAACACGATCCAGCAGCGTTAGTTTGTCACTTTCATTATTTAAAATGTCAGCCAGAGCGGCTTTATCATTATCGGCAAGTGCCAACTGTAATCGTTGACCAACCGGGGTTTGCAGACGGGCTGCATGGGCGCGTAATAGCCAGAAACGGGCGGCATCAAAATTTTCCTGAGATAAATAGGAGGCAATGACCAATTCCCGTACCATTGGGTCTTTCATGCCTTGCTCAGAAAAGCGTTGCAGTATTTTCTCTTCAAAATCGCCCCCTTCCATATTACGAAATAATGTCAGGTAGGCAGCTTGTAATAGCTTGTCTGAATTAGACTGTCCTTTTTCCTGTTGCAACTTTGCCCGCAAATTCAATAGTACATATTCACGGAGCCGCAGAGCCGCATCGACGTAATTGGCTTTGTCCAGTATGTCGGCATAAGTGAGCAACCAGAGATAGTCCTCATGATTTAGCCTGGTCTTGCGCTCAAACCAAGGCAAAGCCTGTTCGTATTTTCCCAATTGACTGAGACCCAGACCATAGACACCCCATAATGACGGTGTTTTCATGGCATCCTGTTGCCAAAGTTGGAGAAAACTGGCGAGACGCTGATTATCGTGCTGATCTATTAATGTCCACAACACACCTTCTTTGGCAATTGCGGATACTGGATTAATATTCAACGCCTGTTGATAGTCGGCGAGTACCTGTTGTGGCTGTTTATCATGATTGCTTAGTTGAGCACGGATAAGCCAGTACATTTCCAGTGGCTCAAATTTTTGCTTGTCCGCATCGGCAGTTTGCAACATTTGCCTAACCTCATCCCACAAGCCAAATTGAATGGCGGTATCCATTGCCAGTAATAGCCAGCGAGGTTCATTGAATCGCTGATAGGCTTCACGGGCGACCGTAAGTGCGTCCTGAGCTTTCTTATCGTCTCTCAATATCTGAATCAGGCGTTCTGCGGTTAAAGCATTTGCCGCATCCGATTTCCAGAGCGTGTTATAAGCCAACAATGCGTTATCAAGGTGTTTAAGCTCCCAACTCAAATCAGCAGAAAGCTGCCAAAACTCTGTGTCGTTAGCCGAAGCTCGTTTTTGATTTGCCAATAACTCGGAAAACGCTTTTTCCGGTTGTCCCGTGCGCCGTAGCAACTGAATCTGATGGATGGCGGCTTGAATGGGGTGATTAAAATGTGAACCGATATACTGCCAAGTAACAAGTGCGTCGGCTAATAAATTTGCGTGTTCCTGAGCTTGTGCGAGCGCATTCCATGCTTCACGTTTAGATGGATATTTAGTCAAATAACTTTTCAGGAATTTGATTAACTGCGTAGCATCACTGGCATTATTGGAAGCCATTAACAAATCGCTAAACTCAGCATCAGTTAGCGCACGTCTTTTTGAAATCACCTTCAACATTTCTCTTATAGAGTCGCCAGCATTAAGTCCTTTAGCCAGACGAAGCGCGTTATCTATTGCGGCATTATTGGTATTATTTTGCCTGACCAGCCAAACCCATTGCTCCAAAGCCAACTTGGGTTTACCCAGCCATTCGCTAATTTGTGCCGCGCTTTGGTGAACCTTAATATCTTTAGGTTTTAAAATTAACAAACGTTCACAATGTATCCAGGCAACATCCAGTCTTCCAGCAGCCAAAGCAAATTTAATCTGTTTACTGATTTTTTCAGGATCATCTGGATTTAACGCCAGACGTAAGTCACCCCACTCCAGTGCCTGTTTGGGATTATTGATTGCCAGAGCTAATGAAATTAGTTCATCTAAAATTACCTTGTCATTTGGAAATCGTTGCAAACATTCTTTGCCGAATGCAGCAGAAAATTCCGCTTTATCCGTAGAGCGCAACGTATTAATAGTCAGTAAGGCAAATTGTCTGGCAAGCTCAGTATCATTGGTTTCTGTATAGGCGTTTTTATAGATTTCCGCTGCGTGTACAGAAGTTCCAGCAGCAACATACCAGTGCCCCGCTTCTTTTAAGCGTTCAAAGTGATCTTTATTATTAATGCTGGCCCAAAGCTCATAAAGTTTTGCAGCAAGCTCAGGTTTTCCCAGTTCCAGACAACGCTGAATAACCACGGGAAACAGCTCAGCAGGCAGTAAATCATTGGCTATAACCGTTATTTTTTCTCTGAGTTCAGCAAGATCGTTTTCTTTGGAAGCATCGCTGGCGGACTTGCCATAGTAGGATTTTATATCCATCTCTAACGATAACAGTTTGGCTTCAATGACACCCTGTCCATGCTGACTCAATAAAGGCAAAAGTACCACACGCGCTTCATTCACATTACCCAGCTGGTTATATTGGCGACCAAGTTCCAGACGCAATGCCGCATCCTCAGGATTAGCGTTTACCAATAATTGCAGATACTGCACTGAAATACGATCCGCTGGTATCAGGTTAAACATGGTTTTCAAACTCGCCTCCTTATGAAACAACAGGGCAAATACCATTACTAATGCTGCTCCAAACAGAAAAATTATTTTTGTTCCAACCAACGTTTTTTGTTTTTTTACAGGAGTCTCGGTCATTGTTAAATCCTCAAACTCTTGAAGTTATAACTGCCCCTTTTACCCATATCCATCAACTTGCAAGGTTATACGGCATAGCAATTCGGTTTTTAATGACCTGAAAGTCATCGTCCTGCAAACGGGAATCGATAAATAGAGGGCTTTTTTATCAAGCCCTCTATCGTGTTCATGTCTGATTTTAGAAAGTGTTTGATGCCCTGCTAAAATCTTTCCCGCTCAAACTAACTTGAACTCACTTTATTTTGACTCCTTATCAAAATAAGCCGCAGCATCAAGCAATGGACCGGGATTACCACCGTTACGCGCGACAAGTTTCGCCGTTTGTGCATACTGATCTGCCATTGCTTTCGCTTGTTTGGTATAAGATTTATCCTGCTTTTTTAATCGTTTCTCTTCTTCTTTTCGAACTTTCACATCTTTCGCGTCTTTATCAGCCTTTGATGTGCTGGCTGCCTGTGCCGCTATTGTTGGTACACCTGCACCGATTGCAACCATCACAGCGACAATCAGTAGCGTGGGTATTGACCAAAGCGAATGTTTATAAGTGATCATTTTGATAGCCTCTTAATTATTTACTATAAATTTTCCAACGCAATGAGTGGCTTATTGAGTCAGTGCCTGATTGACTGTAAATGTCCTTGGTATCGTGCTTACGTTAATTGCTCGGATGAACTGACCGCCATAAAGCTCTCCGCCATTAAGACCTGTAATTAGAAGATTAGGTACTGTCTTGTTTGCTGATACAGTGACTCGATTAGTCGTGCGATCCCACGTTGCATTAATAGTGGCGGATTTGGCGGTGAGACTGTCTTTAGTCATATCACCAATCTGATAATAAGGGAGATTCTTAACGGGGAGTTTAAGCAACTGATCGTAGGTTGCATAAACCGAATTCAACCAGTCAAATTGGAGCGTATTACCCGTTGCATCATAGCTGGCAACATTTGCTTGATGGAAAAAATGGGGGTACTTTTTAAAGCTCAGCATATGTAGCAATGCGCTATTGGCTTCGGCTGCAAGAATTGCTGGATAATCACGCGTTACACAAATAGCACCAGCGACAGTACAGGGATCCTGATTAAGCGTTATAAATCGATCGTGAAACATATAGTTATACTCACTAACCAACTCAGTCGGATTCCTTGTGTTATAGAAGATATTAGCTGGGTAGCGTGGCAAAATGAGCCGATCTGTAGAGCTGCCATCATTGAGCATCGCATTAGTGATGTACTGCTCAGTGTCTTGGTTGAGCTGCGAAGTGTCGGAGGCAAGATAGTTTACGGATGCACTCGCTGCGGCTGTTATAAACAATGGATTAGCACCTGCCACAAATGGTATGTCATCAGATTGAACATTATCCATCTCGGGGTGAAGCTCTGGATAATCGGTACACTTGCGATCTTTCAAGCCAGAGTGATTGCCGCTAACCAGAATTCGATTGTTAGCGGATTGCTCAGGAAGACCTAAAAGACCCCAGACGGTGCGGTTTTTAGTGATTTCCGTTCTAATTGCGGATTGAGTCAGGGTGGTGTAATCACAATTGGGATTAGCAGGAACAGGTGTTTTGTCCATGTCCGCATGAGTAAAGGTGTGATTGATGAAGCGAAACTGCGCTTTGTTGGCGACCACAGCCTGCACCAAATCCTCTGTTAAGTTTGCAACTGGCGTTGCTGCCAGTGGATCGACTACCGCCCCCGCACCGTTGAATGCAAAATCCAGCTTGAAAGCAGTGCCAGCCGTCGGATGTGCGGCACGAAAATCAGTTTGTTTGCTCACGGCATTACTAATATCACTACTAGTTAACCGATAGGTAAGCAAAGGGTTGGTTTGGTTGGCATTAACATCCCACAGATCGTTTGCAAGGAACAAGTCATCCAAATGATTACTCATATAAACAAAGCGTCCCCCAACGAATACCCCTTGAGTGACCCAGTTGATAAACTCGTAGCCCAATACCTGTGAATGAGTAAGAAACCACGCATTAGTAATGGTTGACAGCATAACCTCGCGTACGGGTGTTGTTTGGAGCGGAATCTTATACTGTATAATTGATACCAAGGCATCGCCAGCGGGGGTTTTCAGTAGCGGGGTAACGCTTGGCACTGTGCCATCTCGTGGTCCCGCCGCATCATTTCGAGGCGTAGCTGCAAAAGCAAAATCGGTAATCGGAAGCGGGTTGGCTGTATTAACATATTCAAAAGCAGTCTTGCTATTTGCGGCGGGTACTGTCCACTGGGCATCGTAGGGTGTGCTGGGTGAAGAAGAATAAGTAAGACCGTAATCTAAGTAGACTCCCCAAGGAGAGACTGGATCCCAATAAGGACCAGGCCAACCTGACAACACCGCTTCACGAACGTGAAAACTTGTTTCGTAAGCGTGTAGCATATCCCATTCATCTGGAGTGAGACTTCCAACCATACCAGAATCCGTCAGAATGACACCGTTATAATTACCCACGCAACCCACTGTCGCTGATACACAGCCGCTCGGGCTTAATGTTGCGGCAGTTAAATCCTGAGTGGCAGCGTTCAACACGTCATACCGTACGCCCATTTCATCAAGAATAGGCTGAATATAGCTAAGTCCTATATCCTGTGTTGCATCACCTGTCGTGACGACAAGCACCTTTAATTTAACGGCATTATCAGCAAACGCTACGGGAGAGCCCAGTACCGCTAACCCAAGTGCCATTGGAATAAACAGTGGACGTAACCCGTTAAAAAAGCTTTCGCCCACTATTTTTAAAGACTCGTATTTTCGCTTAGTAAACATGCTCATCTCCTGGCTGAATAATTAAATAATCACCCAAAAATCTTGTAACATTTAATTTATGAGTAATTTGAAGTTAAAACTTTTTTATTAATGCACTGGAAACAAATCTGTTTTTGCAACCCATAAAAAAGCCGAACCCCCTTTTATGGCTTTAACGAAGTCACATTCGGCGGTTCGGCTTTCCTTTTATATTTAATAAGGACCCGTAACTTTCTGCCCCTACCTCACGATAGGTTTAGCTTTACTCAACTGATGTTACGCACGGTTTATATGCCCCGCCATCAGTTATAAAAGTTTAAAAATATTGTTGTTTAATTTTTAAGCATTGTTTAATTATCTTTGTTTAAAATGGAAGATACAACCTCGAAGAATGGTAAATTAAAGGGTATGGATTGGATATATAAAATACCCATTCTGGGGCAATAGAAAGGCCACAATTGACATTGCTGCACTAAGCAGGATGTTTTTATAAAAAAAATCCTAGAGGGTCTATGCATCGAAATTTTCTACAGCCGACAACGACTCCATTTCAATAATGGATATACTTGTCCCCCTATAGAATTTGAAAAGCAGGACAAAGTTGCTTAACTTTGTGTTATGAAAAGTGTTGATACATCATTTCCTGACTTAATCTAGTTGTGACAGAACGCCCGCATTACCTTTGAATATCAGTTTTTCAGCGTTACACTCTACCAATCTGCCACAGCTTATGGAGTGTATTTATGTTGAAACAAACGCCGCTTTATCAACTGCACCTTGAACTGACCGCCAAAATGGTGGAATTTGCGGGCTATCTTATGCCCATACAGTACAGCAAGGGCATTATTCACGAACATAAGCACTGCCGACAGCACGCAGGTTTTTTTGATATTTCCCACATGGGGCAATGCCTGATTTCAGGTGATACCGCCATTCATGAGCTGGAAAAACTCACCCCCAGCACACTGAGCAATCTGACAGTAGGGCAACAAAAATACACCGTATTAACCAATCAGAACGGCGGAATTATTGATGACATCATCGTTACCCGCACCGACTCAGGGCTGATGCTGATTGTCAATGCCGCCTGCAAAGACAAAGATTTTGCCCATTTAAAAGCCCACCTCTCCGCACACTGCGAATTTACAGAACTACCTGAACAGGCATTAATCGCCCTACAAGGTGCAGCTGCTATTGGCATCATGGAAAAACTGTCCCCAAAAGCCGCCCAATTACGCTTCATGCACGCCTGCACCACCGACATAAACGGCATCCCCTGTCATATCAGCCGTAGCGGTTATACGGGTGAAGACGGTTTTGAAATCTCCGTCGCCAATCACCATGCCGAACAACTTGCCCGCTTGTTGCTTGCTGAAAATGACGTTGAAGCCATTGGTTTAGGCGCGAGAGATACGTTACGTTTGGAGGCGGGTTTGTGTCTGTACGGGCATGAACTGAATGAAACTATTACCCCCGTAGAAGCCGGTTTGCAATGGCTGATTAGAAAAGACGGCGGGGATTTTCTGGGTGCAGATAAAATAAAGCAAAATGCAGAAAAAACCCGCGTCGGACTGTTAATTGATAGCAAAATACCGGTACGCGACGGCAGTATAATCACCGACAGCGCAGATAATATTGTCGGTCATGTCACCAGCGGCGGTTTTTCGCCCAGTTTAGGTAAGCCCATTGCAATGGCGTTACTGAACCGCGATTGTGCAAACCTAGGCAACAGCTTATACGCCACCGTCCGCGAACAAATTGTGCCGTTACTTGTGACTAAACTACCCTTTATTCCTCACCGTTATCAAAGGTAAATCTCATGCCAAATGCTCCCTTGAATCAACTGGAAATGCGCGGTAATTTCGTCCATCGCCACATCGGATCTAACGTGCAACAGATTAAAGCCATGTTAGCAGAACTGGGTGCGACGCAACTGGATGATATTATCAAGCTCGCCATTCCCACCGACATTCTGAATGTTGAGCCGTTAAGACTGACCGAAACCATCAGCGAACGAGCAGTGATTAAATACCTGCGCACCATACGAGAGCGTAATAAAGTGTTCACCTCCATGATAGGCATGGGTTATTACGACACCATCATGCCCGCCGTGATTAAACACAATGTACTGGAAAACCCAAGCTGGTACACCGCCTACACGCCGTATCAGGCAGAAGTCAGTCAAGGTCGCCTTGAAGCCCTGTTAAATTTTCAGCAAATGATTATTGATTTAACCGGTATGGAATTAGCCAATGCGTCATTACTGGATGAAGCAACCGCAGCGGCAGAAGCCATGAGTATGTCACGGCGATTATCGACCAATACCAGCAACTGCATTGTGGTCGATAAAGATTGTCACCCGCAAACTATCGCTGTGGTTAAAACCCGCGCTCATTCCATGGGTTATGAAGTGATTATTGCCGACCCTTATCAGGACGTGGCGCAATATGATTTTTTTGCCCTGCTGGTGCAGTATCCCAATTCCAAAGGCGAAATAAAAAACCTCAGCGACATCACCGCTATCGCCCACACGAAAGCCGCGTTTGTAACGGTCGCCGCCGATTTATTAAGTCTGGTATTGCTGCAACCACCCGCCGTCTTCGGAGTGGATATTGTCGTCGGCAGTTCACAACGTTTTGGTGTGCCGATGGGTTACGGCGGCCCGCACGCCGCCTTTTTCGCCACCAAGGATGACTATAAACGCTCTATGCCCGGTCGGATTATCGGCGTATCTAAAGACCGTCACGGAAAAATGGCGTTGCGCATGGCATTACAAACCCGCGAGCAACATATTCGCCGTGATAAAGCCACCAGCAATATATGTACGGCGCAAGTGTTACTTGCGGTTATCGCAGGTTTTTATGCGGTGTATCACGGCGCGGATGGCTTGCGCATGATTGCAGGTCGGGTACATCGCTACACACAAATTCTCGCCGCTGGTATCAGTCAATTAGGTTATCAGGTTATCAATGATTGCTATTTTGATACCATCGTCATTTATACGCCTAACCGTGCCAAACGCATTGCCGCCCGCGCCGATGAAGAAAAAATTAATGTGCGGGTTATTGATACTGACCATATCGGTATTTCGTTAGATGAAACTACCACGCGCTCCAATTTACGCGCCGTCTGGCAGGCCTTTGCCACCGACACTGCGAATATGCCCGACATCAACACCTTGGATGCAAACCTGATTGAGTGCATTCCTACAGAACTATTACGCTCCGATGCCATTTTGCAACATCCTGTATTTGCCCGTTATCATTCAGAAACCGAAATGATGCGCTATATGCGCCGTTTAGCCAGCCGTGATATTGCGCTGGATCGTTCCATGATACCGCTGGGTTCATGCACCATGAAACTCAATGCGGCAACCGAGATGCAAAGTATTTCCTATTATGAATTCAATGGCTTGCACCCGTTCGCCCCGCTGTATCAAACGCACGGCTATCAGCAATTATTTACTGAACTGGAAGATATGTTATGCGACTTAACGGGTTTTGATGCGTTTTCCCTACAACCCAATGCCGGTTCACAAGGCGAATACACAGGGCTGTTAGTCATCCGTAAATATCATGAAGTACGCGGGCAGGCACAACGGGATATTTGCCTGATTCCCGCCTCCGCTCATGGTACCAATCCCGCCAGCGCAACGATGGCAGGGCTGAACGTGGTGGTGGTCGCCTGTGATGAACACGGCAATATCAGTCTGGATGATTTACGCGCGAAAGTCAGTGAACATCAACACCACCTCGCCGCGTTAATGATTACTTATCCATCCACACACGGCGTGTATGAAGCCTCGTTCCGTGATATATGCGACTTGATTCACCAGCATGGCGGGCAGGTGTATTTGGATGGCGCGAATTTTAACGCGTTGGTGGGTTTAAGTCGGCCGGGGAAAATCGGTGCAGATGTGGCACATCTTAATCTGCATAAAACGTTCTGCATTCCGCATGGTGGCGGTGGCCCTGGGGTTGGCCCCATTGGTGTGTGCGCTCATCTCGCGCCTTTTCTGCCAGATCACCCTGTGGTTGAAGGTGTTAATCCTGCTAAAACTGTACACGGCACAATAGGCACAGTGTCTGCCGCACCGTGGGGTTCAGCGAGTTTATACACCATTTCGTGGGCGTATATCGCCATGATGGGCGCGGCAGGGTTACGACGGGCAACGCTGGTAGCGATTTTAAATGCCAATTACATCGCCAAACGTCTCGCCCCGTATTACCCGATTTTATACACGGGCAAAAACGGCTGGGTCGCGCATGAATGTATTATTAATTGTCATGAATTTAAAAAAACCGCCAACGTCACCGTAGAAGACATTGCCAAACGCCTGATTGATTACGGTTTTCATGCGCCTACCGTGTCGTTTCCTGTGGCGAATACTTTGATGATAGAACCCACCGAAAGTGAAAGTAAAACTGAAATTGACCGTTTTTGTGACGCACTCATCGCCATTCGGCAGGAAATAAACGCCATAGAAACAGGCGCAGCCGATAGGGAAAATAATTTGCTGCACAACGCGCCGCATCATCACTGCTTATTATTGGAAGAATGGACATTGCCTTATTCCAGACAACAAGCCTTTTTCCCTGATAATCAACAGCATGATGATAAATATTGGCCGCCTGTCGGACGCATTGATAATGTTTATGGTGACCGGCACGTTGTTTGCACCTGCCCGCCCGTGTCGGATTATGAATAAAAATGGCTAGTGATTAAATTTGTAATGAGGCAATGGAATCAAAAACCATGATTTTTGACTCCGCTACTTTAGGTTCTGTTGACATTTGAAAGTTACATCCCCAAAACATGGCGATTTTGGGATGACATGAAAAATCGAATAGAACTGAGTGATGAAGAATGGCAAGCGATTTATAGCGTGTTACTATTGAATCCACGGGTTTATGTAG